>JBDSJK010000234.1:0-7750 GCA_039917535.1 Burkholderiales bacterium | reverse complement strand
CAGCGTCAAATCCAGCGCGCTGTTCATGGCAGCGGCGATCCCTGAACCCAGGCCAGCCGCAGCCGGGCCGAATGACTGCAACGTGGGCGTGAGGCCGATGTCCGGCGTATTCACGAGCAAAAATTCTTCGGCGCCCGCCCTAGCCAAGCTCGTGATGATGGCGGCCATATTTGCGGCATAGGCCGCGATAATGGACGACGGATCGCCGCCGCCCGCCGCAAGCGCAAATGCATCGAGGGCATCATTGCCGCCGCCTTGCACTACATAGAGGGCGCCGCCAGCCGCAACGCCGCCTGTTCCGCCAAGAAAAGCCGAAACTTGATCCGTCAAGCTGAAGGGAAAACTTGATCCCCCCGGCCCCGAGGTCGCGCCGCCGAAGGCGAAATTAGTCCCACCCAACAGCGAGGCCTTGGCGCTCATCCCCAAACTCGCCGCGAATTGCTCGACCCACACGGGGCCGTTTGAATAGCGATCAGACTGATAGGGAAGAATGGGGATGAATGCGGGCGAGTCAATGGGCGTCGGAGTTCGCCCGAGCGCTTGTGTGTCGAAGACTACCGCATTGTTGCCGCTGTCGGACAAGCTGTCACCGAATATCACTAAGCTGGAAAAGGGTAACGCCTGGGCGGCCAGCGGTCCAAGCGCCATCGAGAGGAAACACAAGGCCGATAGCCAAGTGTGGGTAATCTTTTTCATTGTGCGGTTCCTTCCGATAAGTTGCTTCTTGTTCATACACATTACCGAACTGCTGCGCAGATTGCAAATGTCCATGGTAACGAGATACCTATAGCGGGTTTACAGACCAGGAGTACAACCCTGAGAGCTGCATGGATATTGGCTCTACAGGCAGTTGCGTTATGTGGTAATCTGGCGTGATGAGTGCCAACCGGGAAGATTCCATGTCCGACGCGCAACGTTCCGGGGTGATCCAATACTACGACACTCATCCCATCAATGAAGATGAAATTCTCGCCAAACTTTGGGCGCGCGGGGCGAAGTTAGACGCGCTGACGCAAGACGACCTCAAAGACTTTGACCAAGATCACTACGGCGGCGTGCAAGTGGTCGATACGCTGGCCGAGCGTGCGGGTATTGCGCGCGAGCATCATGTACTCGACGTGTGCAGCGGCATGGGTGGCCCCGCGCGCTGGCTTGCCCATCGCATCGGCTGCCGTGTGACCGGACTCGACTTTACGCAAAGCCGTGTCGAGTCGGCGCGCCGCTTAACGCAGCGGGTTGGGCTTAATCACCTGGTCGATTTCGTGCAAGGCGACGCGACCGCCATGCCGTTATCCAACGCCCATTACGATGCCGTGATCGGGCAAGAAGCCTGGCTGCATATTCCCGACAAGCCGGCGCTTATCGCCCAATGCGCGCGGGTCATCAAACCCAACGGCGTGGTCGCCTTCACCGACGTAGTACTGCGCGTTCCCCTGGGCGATGCGGAGGAAGCCCGCATGGCGGCCGAGATGCAAGCGCCGGGTGTAGCACCCGTAGAGAACTACCTTGAATTGTTGCAACGCAATGGCTTCACTGTTGAACGTCACGAAGATTTGTCGGCTTTCTGGACCAAAGTGCTGGTGGGTCGGCTCGAAATGTATCGCGGCTTGCGCGACACCACGGTTGCTAAATTCGGCGCCGCCCGCTTCGAAGAATGGGACAGCATGTATAATTTCTTCGTCGGATTATTTGTGGCGGGCAAGTTAGGTGGTGTGCGAGTTGTGGCGAGGCGGCGATGATTTGATCGTGCACACAGCGCACGCTACACCTGCTGGAGAGCCGCATGGATATTGGCTCACAGACCATTATCCGAGGCGATGCAAGTCTTCTCTAGCGATCCAACCGGCAAAGCTTTTTCTTCTCTCGTTCCTGCTCCGTTATTTCCGCCGAGTTGGATTTGCCTGAGCCGTCTTCGAAATATTCCTCTGTGAATTCGAGGTTGCCGGCGGAGTCGTAACACTTCGTGCTGACGATGCTGCTTTTTTGTAAATTTGCTCTACGCCTAATTTTCTATTCGCAAAGTAGTTTTTTTGCAAGCCGTCCAAGCGGTCATTTTTGAACGCTTGCTCGCTTTGCAACTGCCCGTCACGGGCGTAGTTCAACACCCGGCCATCAGGCGATCAATAATCTCAAGCGCCGCGCGCGTATGGGTCTTCAGCGTAGCGGACTGCAATGTGCGAAAAAATCCATGCTGCCCGAGGACACGCCGCGCCCTCCGCCAAGTCGTCTTTGAAAGTGGCCACTGTTCGCGGCGACACTTTGGCACTGGTCTTGGCGTAAAAAGTGCAATCATCGGCCCACGCCATTCCAACAAGCAGAGTAGGAAAAACAGCCATGAAAAACCGCATTCCCCCGAATGCGGTTGCCAAACGTAACATCGTCATTCTCCCGGTTGTGAAAAGGCCCTCAACGCGGCTTCTTCGCGTCGATCCAAATAAAGCCATCACGATTCGGCATGTTCACCTTGGGTAATGTGTCACGGGTCATTTCATCTTCTTTGCCGATGATGCCGTTAACGTGCAGCATATATGCGGTCACGGCGTAGACTTCGTCTGCGCTGAGTGAGCCCGGCGCGGTCATGGGCATGGCGCGGCGAGTGAAGTCAAACAGCGTGGTCGCAAACGGCCAATAGGCGCCGATGTTTTTGTCGGGCGACGCGCTGGACAGATCTTCCGTCTTGCCACCGCGTAGTTCTTCCGCGCTCGCACCGATGCCTTCCGGCCCGTGACAGACGGCACATTTTTCTTCGAACAATTTTTCACCTTGCGCGGCGGTGCCGTGGCCAACGGGCAAGCCCGCGCCGTCGGGAAACACACTCAAGTCCCACTTTGCCGCGGCTCCCGGCGTGATGGCTTTGCCTAATTTCGGCACCAATGTCGGACCGTCCGCGGTAGCGAATTCGCCAGGAACAACGACCAACAATACAAGCGCAAGAATCGCGACGGGGAGGCTTTTAGTAAACATGGCTGACACTTCCATCTTCATCCACACTCCACGAAACCACCGCGTTGTAATGGAAATAGCCGTTGCGTCCGCGTTCCGCGATCAACACTTTTCGTTCCGGCTGCACGTAGCCGGTGTCGTCCGTCGCGCGACTTTTAAACACCGCCGGGCCGCCGTTCCAGTTCCACGGGATGCGAAAGCGCGTGAAGCAACGCGACAGCACCGGCTCTTGCAATGCGGCCTCGGCCCAGGTGGCGCCGCCGTCGGCTGAGACTTCTACTTTTTTGATTTTGCCGCGACCGCTCCATGCCAAACCGCGAATTTCATACACCCCCGCTCCGCGCAATGTCTGGCCGTGTGACGGCGTGGTGATGAGCGATTTCGCGTCGATGACAAACGTAAATTGCCGCGTTTTGCCATCAGGCATTAGCTCGGTGTATTTGCTGGTTTCGTTGCGCGCCATCATCGGCCGGTTGGTGACTTGGATGCGGCGCAACCATTTCACGTTCAACACGCCTTCCCAACCGGGCGCAATGAGGCGCAGCGGATAGCCGTGCTCGGGCCGCAGCTTCTCGCCGTTTTGGTAGATCGCCACGATGCAATCGTCCATGATTTTTTCCAGCGGCAGGCTCACGTTCATGGCGATGGCATCCGCGCCCTCGGCCACAATCCACGTTGCTTTAGCCTCAATGCCCGCCTCGTCCAACAAAATCGCGAGTGGCACGCCGCTCCATTCGCTGCACGACACCAGGCCGTGCATGTTGCCGACCGTTGCCTGGGGTGCTTCTTCAAACCAACCCGAATTACTGTTGCCGCCACATTCCAAAAAAATTAGATGGGATCGCATCGGATAGCGCGTGAGATCGTCCATGCGAAACGTGAGGGGTCGCTGCACCAGCCCGTGAATCAGCAATTGATGCTGGCCTGGATCAATTTGCGGCACTCCGTTATGATGCCGCTCGAAATGCAAACCCGTCGGCGTGACCATGCCTTCCAAGTGCTGCAGTGGTGTCCACGAAGCGCCGTTGCCTGCAACGATTTTGTTCGCCGTGATGCTGCGGATAATACGTTTTTCGTAGGGAGACGGACGGCCATAGGTTGAGAACGGTTGACCGGGTTCGCGCATCCAAGGCGGCGCGGCCGGATCGACTACCGCCAATTTATCATCGGCCAAAGCAATCTCGCCCGCCATGACGGCGGAGGCAAACACCAGACCGCGCTTCAAAAAAATGCGACGATCCAACAGCCCGCCATTGGCCGCCGGCGTGAGTTCATCCGTAGTCAGCGGCGCGGGGTGGTTCGGGTTGATAGACATCAGCTATCCTCTCAAGCGTGAAGGCAACAGAAAGAAATCATAACTTCTTTCGTATCGCGGTAGCGAGTGACTGTGGCGCCAGGAGCCGCGCCCAGTCTGCCGCTTCAGCATGCCTGCCCTGCTAGGCAATAACCATGCGGCTTGCAGCCGAGTATGTAGCGTGCGCTATGCGCACGATCACACCTGGTTTGTCGGCGGCCGTACCAACCTGCGCATAGCGCACGCTACCCTCGTTACAGTGCTAGATCGGCCGAACCCGGCGCGAGATCGACCGAGCGCTCGCCCTTGTCAGTAGTGAGTTGCAGTTTGAGGCCGAGCAGATCGGGTAGTTGCTCGAACAATTTTACTTTGATGCTTTCCGGGCGCGCGCCGCCACATTCGAAGCGATACGACGCCTGAATATTGCCAAAGTCGCCGGCGCGCTTGACGGGCTTGCCCTCTTTGTCCACCGCGAATGCGGATGCGCTTTCCGCTTTGCACGCCGCTATGCCGGGGAAGCCGAATAGTTTATCGCCGGCGTTGAGCCGCTTCAGCACTTCGTCCGGCGGCAGGCCCGGCTTGTCAGGATTCGCCACGGCCATGGGCAGCCGCAGCCGCGCGCTGACCGCATTGCCCTCCACATCGATCGCCAGGTTGCCGTTGCGGTATTCGGGCAACGCCGATCCATCGGCAAACGCAGCGGACGAAAAAACGCACAGCGCGCCACTGAGAAGCGCAAACAAAAGGGATAAAATTTGAGCACGGACGTGGCCCGTGCCGTTGTTATTGAACATCTACAGCCTCCAAATAAAAAATGAATACCAGCGTCAGGGTAACGCGGCCAAGCCACTTTGAATAGACATCGCAGCGACTAGGAAATGTAAATGCCTCGTTTCGCGTAGCGGGACTTTATCGCTGCGCCGACGGCTGGTCAATCACCCGTGTGCCATATAAAACCTTGCGGCTCTCGGCAGGAACCTTCGTCTTAAGCCGTAGATTGAGGCGGCTCGGTTATGGTACACTGTATACCGTATATTAGGTCACGGGCTCACCACAATGTATAGCCTTTTCAATCACGAGCCCTTACCGTTTGAGAGGGGAAATAATATGGCTGTTCAGTATAAAGATAGTTTTTGGCGAAATCGCCGTACAACGATCATGGGTGGGATGTTGGTTGTTTTATGTGTCTGTAGCAACATCGCTGGCAATGCTGCGGAACCCAACGTCAAAGTGGACGACAACTCGTTCAAATGCATCACGGCGATGACACCCGTGCGCCACTTTTTCGTCGACAACTTGCTCGGCAAACTAGAGGAAACAGTCGCCGTGGCCAAAGCGGGAAGCGGTGATTATCCCGAAGGATCGGTGCTGCAATTGATGCCAAACGAAGTCATGATCAAGCAGCAAAAAGGCTTCAGCCCCACGACGCGCGACTGGGAATTTTTCTGGATCGACATCGATAAGAACGGCTCAAAGATTTTTACGCGCGGATTCGCCGAGGTTAACAACCGTTTCGGCCTGAACTGTTTTACTTGCCACGTTAAAGCCGAGGCAAAGTTTGATTTCGTCTGCGAAGATGGTCACGGCTGCGACGCCATTCCGGTCACACGCCCCATGTTCGGCGCACTGCAACACACCGACCCGCGTTGTGGCGACAAACCCGCGAGTGCCGAGGATGCCGAATCGCTCAAGCAGTTGGGTGAAATCGTCAAGGCGCTGTCCGCCAATACCAACAAGTAATTTTTCTGTACCTGTTGCCTGCGTTTCGCGTCCGCAACTCAGGCAACGGCGGCTGGCTCGGGAGGCAATCCCACAATCAGCGTGAATCCCCGTGAAAGCGACAATGGGTGACAATGGGGGAATAAATATCCATGGGCCTCGCAGCCAGTTAGTAATCTAGGCTGAGCAATACGCCAAGTTTGCGGCGTAACCATTTTTGGGGTTACGCGTCATGACCGCTAAGTTACGTTTATACACATCGCCCTCGGCTTTTCCTAACCCACAGCGTCTGCGCTTGTTTATCCACGAGAATGGCATTGCCGGTCACATCGAAGAAGTCATTTATGACATGGCGACCGGCGGTGAACAACGCAAGTGGCCCCACCTTAAAATGAATCCGTGAGGTGAAACGCCGACCTTGGCACTCGCTGACGGTACCCATCTCGCGGAGTCGACTGCCATTGCACGTTATCTCGATCACCCCTTCCCTGGCCGCAAGGTAATGGGTGACCCCGCGCTGGAGCAAGGCCAGGACGACATATGGGATAGCCGCATATTCATCCACGTGCTGTACCGCATGGTCACCACGTTTCACGTCATGCATCAAGGCTGAGGATTAAAACTGGAACTCACCGACAACCCGGCCTGGGGCGAGCACTGTCGCAAAGAAGCCTTGAGCCATGCCAATCTAGTGAATCAGCGTTTATCCGACGGCCGCGAATGGTTGCTGGGCGGCAAAGGCACCGACTTTTGCCGATATCACGCTGTGCACCGCGATTGCCTTCTCCAAATTCCCCACCAACCAAACCCCGCTGGATGAGCGCTTTGAACACCTGGATTAGTTCTGGCGTCGCTGGCAAACATGCGCCAGTTTCAAGGCTGCTTATGCTGATGGCAAGAGTGGTTTAGCGGAGCTGGAATAGCTCAATAAGAGATGGCTCCCACGTTCGAACGGTGGGCGCAAAACAACGTGCCCACCCTACTACCTTGATTGAATTGCCCGTAGACCCGCATGAATGTTCATTCCTACCAACACGTCGTGAGCTTAGCCGCAGCTAACATCCTACATCTCTTAAAAATTAAGGGGCTCAACGGCCCCTTAATTTCACGTCCATCAGCGCAGCCGCGCTCAGCAAATTACTGTGCTGCTACTTTGCCCGGCACAATCGCCAGCGTTTGCTTGTAGGTTAAATCTTTGGTGTCGACGAACTCGGCCTTTAGTTCGCCGCCTTTGTTTTCCGGCGTGAAGTAAAAGCGAAAGTTGGGATTTTGACTGATGGAAAAGTCCACGTCAGCGGTCATCACCGGCTTGCCTTGGTAGCTGACTTCCACATGCTTGACATAGTAAGGGTCGGCGCGGGTTTGCGTGAGCGCATCTAGCGCCATGCCGGAATGGTTAGGGTGCGCGATCATGACCTGTACTTTGTTCGGCTGGTTGGCGATGACGTCGTCTTCTATTTTGAATTTCACTTTGCCGATAGCGGCTTCATCACCGTCGCCTCCTTTCGCTGCCGAGCAACCGCCTGCGGCGCGTATCCAGCGCGCGGCCATGATGAGTTTGCCTTCGTTGTCTTCCGCGACGGCGCGAATGTGCGTGTATTCCTCAACACGGATGCGGGTTTCAACGTTAGCTAGACCCGATTGGCGATAGAACTGAAACGTGCCGCCGACGGGCGACGGATTTTTGTCGGCGATCAGCCAAATCTTTTTGATCCAGCTTTTGTCGGTCTGAAAATGTTTGGCGCGAATGATGATCGGCACCGTGGACGCATCCTCCGCCGAGGCGGGGATAAA
>JBDSJK010000233.1:0-3581 GCA_039917535.1 Burkholderiales bacterium | reverse complement strand
GCAGAGCGTACTCAATGCGCCCGAAATCCAGCTTGCCATCGAGAATTCCCGGGCGATCTACCAAATCTCACCGGCAGACCATGACCGCGCCATCGCTCAGATCGCCGGCGTCGGCGGAATGCAATTCGAGCGTGTCCGCATCCAACTCAAAACCCTCCGGTTTCTGGCAAGCCTCAAGTTTGGGCTCACCGGTCAAAGCTTTGCCGACAGTCAGTGGCGCCCTCTTACTCAACTGTTGGGTAAGATCGTGCAGCGTCGGATGCAGTCAATCTGCACGAAGTTATTCTCGATACTCCTTACCGTGGGGAATTCGGAAGAAGCTGCCTGGATTGCGCACAACCTTGCCGTGCTGGTGGGTAGTGACCTAGATGACATGCTCTCGCTGCCAATTGGCGCCGAAACGGCCGTGACCTGGGCCGAGACGATCGGCGCAGACGTTCTGCTCCATCTGCGCGGCGCCGCAGTCGAAGTACCGGTCAGCTCCCCGATCGAGGGCCTGGAGCGATATACGTTTCGCGATGTCGTTGCCGACGCTATTTCCGTCACGGACAATTTGCGCCAGTTGGCTCACGACGCCGACCCTGTCGTTGCCGCGCTCGGGCTCACCGCACTTTCCTATGCAGATCCGACCAAGGCGGGTGAAGTGGCAGCCGGCATTCGCGCTGAAGGGCGCACTAGCCACTGGTTGCTCGCTGAGGTGTTAGCGGGGCTCCTCGACCGACGCCTGCCTGCCAACTTAGCGGCGGCGAATCCAAGCATCAAAGTGACCATCGTGACCCCGGGCTTCGGGCAACGTACCGTCAGTCTGGGAAAACCTTACCTGTCCGCGGGCCGGGCGCCAGACAACGATATCGTAGTCGCCAGCCATGCTTTACTGCCCTACCATTTCGCGATTGTCCGCGAACCCAACGTCGTCATGTTGCAACGGCTCGATCCGTTGGCGACGCTATTCGTTAACGGCGAGCCGTGGCGGGGCAAACAAATTCGCATCGAGAGCGGTGCGCGCGTATCGTTCGTGCCGCCCTCCGAGGCAGGCACGATGTTGATAATCGATTGGGATGCGACCGAGGCCGCTTATACGGTGGAAGCATCGGAGACCATGGCCAAGCTCTTGTTGCTCGCTCAGAGCGGCACGTTCAAAGCCTTGGACATCGGCGCCCTGGCGGAAATTGCGCGCACCGCGGAGTTTCGCCTTTACGTGAAAGGCGCTTACATTTGCCGACAGGGTGATACTTCCACCGACGCATTCTTATTGCAGTCGGGCAGCGCCGACGTGCTGGCCGAAAATGACGGCCAAACGGCCTTGCTACGTACGTTTTCTGACGGTGCAATTATCGGCGAGCTTGCTGCTGTCACCTTGCAACCGCGCACGGCCACGGTGCTAGTGACTTCCGAGTTGGCGCGACTCGTGGTAATCAACGGAACTTTTCTGCGCCAGCTGCTTGAGCAGGACGTCCATCTAGCGATGAGTATGCTCGGCGTGGTCGCGACCTCGCTACTTGACCTAAATCAGCGACTCAGAAGTATCGGCCGATGGGAAACCTCGAATGAACCACGTTGACAGCCACCTACCGCAACCGCTGACTACAGCGCTTTTCCTGACATTCGTTTTCATCGCCGATACACAGGCGTGCCTCACGTCACGAGAAGTGGAGGGCCTCAATCAATTGTTGCGTGACACGACTTGGACTGACGACCTGTTGATGCGATCGGCACTCGAAGGTTTCAGTGCCAACTACTCGATGCTGTGGAAGGCTTACGACACGGGCAGCCTCAGCCGCGACCGTGAACGACTCGCCGAAGAGCTCGCCCGCGTGTTTCGTGGGCTTGATGGTGCCACCGTTGCCAGTCTGCGCGGCTCACTGGGCAGCTTCGCGCAGCGCATCGCTAAATCAGGTTCTGCGTTGCTGGAGCGACTCACGCAAAGTGCCACCGCCCAAGCGCGGCGAGCGGCCCTTAGCGATTTCGACAATCTACTTGCGCAGGTCCAAACCGATTTCAGCGCCACGGCCGGCACGCTCGGCAGCGCGCCAATCGCGCGCGCCGAGCTGGCTGCAACGAATGCGGTGGCCAGCGATCTTTCCATGTGGCCCGCAGCACAAGTCGAGCTATCAGTGGAAAACAGCTGGCAGCGCGGGCGCATACGGGTACGCTGTGTGCGCGTCACACCGGAAACCCAGGACGTCAAGAGCTTCACTTTCGTTACCGGTCCAGCGCGAATATTCACCTTCAAACCCGGTCAATTTATCACGCTGGATGTCCCGATCGACGGCAAGATCGTCCGTCGTAGCTTTTCGATTTCATCCTCCCCATCGCGCCCCCATTCACTCACGATTACGGTTAAAGTTAATGAGACGGGCACGGTTTCGAAATGGTTACATCAAAACATGACGCCCGGCTTGGAGCTGGATATCGCCGGTCCAAACGGGCGATTCAGCTGTTTCTATGGGCCAGCAGAAAAGTTATTGCTCATCGCTGCCGGCAGTGGCATCACGCCGCTGATGTCGATGCTGCGCTGGCTGAGCGACACCGCCGCGCCGGTGGATGTGATCCTCATTAACAACGTGCGCACACCGCACGACATTATTTTCGAGCGCGAGTTGTATTTGCTTAGCACAGAGCTTGGAGACCGGTTCCGTCTGGCTATAGTCCCTACCCGCGTGCCATCGGGACAAGCGTGGAATGGGCCCGCGGGACACTTCTCGGAATCACTGCTACGTTATTTCGCTCCGGATTTTCTTGAGCGGGAAGTCTACCTCTGCGGTCCGGCCGGATACATGGAGGCCGTTAGGGATCAACTGGAGCGCGCAGGCTTTCCCGCCCACCGTTTCCACCACGAAAGCTTTGGTGCTGCACCGGCTCGGGTAGCACAAGCGGCACCATTGCCCAGCGCCGTCACGCCATCGCGGCTAGCACCTCAACCACTCGTATCGGCTAACCCAGCTTCGGCGTTAAAACCCGTCGCGCAGCCCAATCCCGCTCCGTTAGTCGTCGGCGACACAACTTGCGAAGTTGTATTCGCAAAAAGTGGCCAGTCGATTTCGTGCAAGCCCGATGATTTCATCTTGGAGAGCGCGGAAGAGCACGGATTGGAACTCGCGTATTCGTGCCGGGCGGGTATCTGCGGAACCTGTCGTTTGTCCAAGATCGAGGGTAGCGTCTTAATGGACGATCAAACCGCGCTCACGGAGCAGGAAATCCAAGATGGCACTGTGCTTATCTGCATTGGCCGCGCTCAGGGACGACGCGTCGTTCTGGATGCTTAAGCCGACCCCGTCGGCCTGGAGGGGGATAGTTGAACTCATTTGAACAATGGCTCGTTGAGATCGGGCTGGAGAGCTATGCGCCGATCTTTGCCGAGAACAAGCTCGACTTCGATATCGTTCGCTCCTTGAGCGAGGCGGATCTGCGCGAACTCGGGCTGGTGCTGGGCGATCGCAAGCGTCTATTGCATGCGGTCGCCGCCCTCGATGGTGCTACGCCTGCTTTAGAAGGGCGGGGCTCGCCCGCCGTACCAAGCCCTGCGCCGAGCACGGAACCGGCCGCGTCCCCCGGTGAACGCCGCCAACTGACCGTAATGT
>JBDSJK010000232.1:0-8515 GCA_039917535.1 Burkholderiales bacterium | reverse complement strand
GCTGGAGGTGAGCCGATCGGGCTACTACGCAGCGCGCTGGCGTACAACCCGTCCGGCAACTATCTGCGCGGTCACGGTTCGTCTCCCAGCGGCTTTTGCCGCCTCCGGTCGCAGTGATGTCAGCCGGCGTTTGTCGGCGGCGCTGCAAAGCCAAGGGGTTAAGGTGGGGCGGCATCGGGTTCGGACGCTTAGGCGAAATCATGGCCTACGCCCTATCTGGAAACGTAAGTTCATTCCCAAGACAGACAGTCGCCACGCACTGCCAATCGTTGACAATAGGCTTGATCGGCGCTTTGAACCGGGCACCGCGAACGTTGCCTGGGTATCGTACCTTACCTCATCCGCACCCGATGATCTTATCAACTTTTACTTGAGGGATTAAGCCGCTCTTTTCGTAAGTCGAGCGGGGTTGCTGTTTTCATTGATTTGTTCGTTGTTAGCAGCCGTTGAGCTGGCCAGGCAATCACGTTCAAATTGCGCCGGTGATTTGTATTCCGAGAAGACCCAGGATTTTTAAGGCTTATCTGGCAGCAGTGCTCATGCGTTTAGGCATCAAGAGCTGAGGGCTCGGACGTATCGTCATCCGTGAGAATCTTGTAGGCCTGCCCATCTAGATCATCGAATTGCTCGTTATCAAACATCCAGAGAAAAATCGCTACCGCCGCGAGAATCAGCACTACGCTCAGCGGGATCAACAGGAAGAGAATATCCATGATCTAAGCGGTCTCCAGAATAGCCGGCATGCGCCCAGATGACTTGCTTGCTACAGTGCGGTACTCCGCTAAGCGCAAAGCATTCAAGATCACCAGTAGTGAGCTTGCAGACATACCAATAGCCGCGACCCAGGGAGTGACGAAGCCGAATGCCGCTAGCGGGATCGCAGTCAGGTTGTAAAAGAATGCCCAGCTAAGATTTTGTACCACTATGCGCATGGTTTTTTGTGCCAGCACAAACCCGGTCAGCAAGGGCGCAAAGTTGTCTGACATTAACACCACGTCGGCATGAATTTGAGCCAGCTCAGTACCGTCCGCGAGCGCAACCGAAAGATCGGCCGTAGCAAGTACCGGCCCATCATTGATGCCATCACCGACTACGACAACTATAGCTCCGTTACGTTGTAGTAATTGCACGTGAGCGAGTTTTTGTTCCGGCGCCATATTGGCGTGGAACTGACTAATACCCATACGCCGCGCGATCGCGCGCACCGGTTGATCGCTGTCACCACTAAGGATCGCGACTTGCTTGCCGCGTCTCAAGAGACTGCTGACAAGGTTTGCAGCACCTGGGCGCAGGCTATCTGTAAGTAGGAACCAAGCCAAGCAACGGTCAGCCTCCCCGAGCAGCACACAGGTGGCATCGTCCGGCGCTGTCGTCGGACGATTTAACTGGGATTTACCCTGGTGAGCGGCTACGAACGCTGTGCTACCGATACGATAGCGGCGACCATTGACTATACCCTCTATGCCCTGCCCTGCCACTGTGCGCAGTTTTGCGACATCGTATAAAATACGTCCATCTTCCTGTCCCGCACAGATTGCGTGCGCGGTAGGATGCTGAGAGCCATGCTGCAAGGCCCGTGCGATCGCTAGACACTCCTCCGGTGACTGAGTCCCAAGTGGAATGATCTCGATAAGGCCCATCTTGCCTTCTGTAAGCGTGCCGGTCTTGTCGAACACTACATGAGTGGCGCGCGCGAGCGATTCCAGGGCGTGTCCGCGCGTTATCAGTAATCCCCTTCGCGCCAACGTGCCGGTCGCGGCCGCGAGAGCGGTCGGTGTGGCCAGGGACAGTGCACAGGGACATGACACTATCAGCAGCGCGGTTACTATCATGAGCACGCGGTCAGGTGCCAGCACCATCCATATGGCGCCAACAAGAGCGGCTAAAATAAGCAATCCGTAGACAAACCATCCCGCGATGCGATCCGCAAGTTGGGCCAGTTGGGGTTTTTCTCCCGCTGCCCGATCACACAACCTCACGATGGTGGAGATCGTTGTATCTGGTCCGGCGCGTTCGACGCGGAGTATGAGTGGATTGGTGAGATTGACTGCGCCAGCGCTGACGGGGTCGCCGATTTTCTTGGACATTGGCAAACTTTCTCCCGTAAGCAGTGCTTCGGCTATTTCGCTCGCGCCGTCGACGATGACACCATCGGCAGGCACTGTGTCGCCGGGCTTGATCAGAGCAAAATCGTTGGCTTTCAGGGACAATGCGGAAGTCTCTTCGATTCGAGTCCGATCAGGGAAAGCCGGGAGCCGGATGCATAGCGCGGGCAACCGGCGCGAGATAGCGTCTATCTGCGCCGATGCGCGATTGCGAACTTGCGATTCCCAATAGCGTCCCATTAGCAGCAAGAAAACAAACATGGTGATGGAGTCAAAGTACACCAACCCTTGCTGACAGAGGGTTGCCCACAGGCTGGCAAGGAATGCGGCGCCCAAGCCGAGTGCGACGGGCGTATCCATTCCTAGGCGGCGGACGCGCAATTCGCGCCAGGCGCCGGCGAAGAAAGGTTGCGCTGAGTAAAACATAACGGGCAACGTCAGCGCCAAGCTGGCGAGGCGCATCAATTGTTCGATATCTGGCGTCATATCGCCGTTAGCAAAGTAAGTCGGTACGGCGTACATCATGACTTGCATCATGCCGACGCCGGCGATAACGACGCGCCGCAAAGCTTGCTTACGGGCTTGCTGTATAAGGGTTTCGCGTCGATGTGGTTCGAAAGGGTAGACCCGGTAACCCACGTCACTAATCGCGCGCAAGACGTCGCTCATCTGAATTGCCGCATTGTCCCACTGCACAATGGCACGCCGCGCCGTAGTATTGACAACTACAAAACATACTCCAGCAAGACGTTGTAATTGCTGCTCGATGAGCCAAGTGCAGGCGCCGCAACGAATGCCGTCCAACATCAGTGAAGCTTCATGAACGTCGCCCTGCAACACCCTTACAAAACTGCGTTGCATATCGGGATCGTCGAACACCTTGTACATCGTTTCCAAGCTGTCTGCATCCTCGTCGGGACGCTGCGGGATGCGGTTGCGCAGCCGATAATAATCGCTCAAACCATTCCCTATGATGCTCATCGCAACAACTTCGCAACCTATACAGCAAACTTGTTCCTGTTTCGAACCGACCTCTACAAAGAATCGGGATTCGGGGGGGACTAGGTTGTCACAGTGATAGCAGGTGACAGCACTCGATGGTGTCGACTGCAATTGAGTCGCCATGGCGGTCATCGGATATATGCCTCGGCCGCATAGCGACGCATCATGCGGTGGCTGTTGAAGTACGACGCATTTTTCGCAATTGCGCCCTTCATGACCGTGATCCAACCGCTACGATCTTGAAACAATGGCAGTACAACTTGTTCGAGTTTTTGATAGAGATGGTCCTGAGCGAAACTATTAGATGATTCGCTTCCATCTCCGACTGCCCAGCCGGTGACACCCTCGATACAACCTTCCAACCACCAGCCGTCCAGTACGCTCAGGCTGGGGACCCCGTTGAACGCGGCCTTCATCCCACTGGTGCCCGACGCCTCCAGTGGTTTAAGTGGCCTATTGAGCCATATGTCCACCCCAGACACCAGGCTTAGCGCGACATCAGCATTGTAATTGGGGAGGTAGGTGATCGCGATTGCACCTGCTAGCTCGCGTATGTGTTCGTGGAGACGATATATGAGTTGCTTACCCTGTGTATCATGCGGATGAGCCTTGCCGGCTAACACGACTTGGAAAGGCATATGGCTCGCCATGGATCGCAGCGGTCTATTTCCGCGAACAGCAAATCAGGGCGCTTATATTCGGTCATGCGCCGGGCGAAACCAATAATCGCGCGCTCAGGATCGAGCTGAACTTGTGTTTCGGAAAAAACCCGTGCGATAAGCGCTTGCTTTTGGGTCAAATGCGCCTGCCAGATTTCTTGATCGGGTATGCGATCAGCGCTTACTAAGAGCTGTGCCTCATGCAACCAACCCGGCACATACTTATCGTACAACGCAGCACAGGTCTTACTGGTCCAGATCGCGGGGTGCATTCCGTTAGTGATCGCGTGCACAAGCTGACCCGGAAACAGTCGCCGCGATGTTTCCGCATGACGCTCGGCTACGCCATTTACGCACTCGCTTAAATTCAAGGTAAGCTGAGTCATGTTGAGTGCGTCGTTGCCGCCGAGCGCCTTGAGTCGGGGCAGATCGATGTAGTCGCCAAGCATGGCAACAACCAGCTCGTAAGGAAAACGATCATGCCCGGCGGATACAGGCGTATGCGTCGTGAATAGACACAGTTCACGTACACGAGGTATGTCGCAAGTCGCTTCATACGGCCTTATGTCTGCTTCCGGGTAGGTGTATCGCTTCATTAGGTCTAGCGCGAGAAGCGCCGAGTGACCTTCGTTCATATGATATTTTCGGATGCTGAAACCCAGTGCTTGCAGCATACGCGCGCCACCTATTCCTAATACTATTTCCTGCTTGTGCCGATAGGGCAGGTCGCCACCATACAGGTAGTGGGTAATCGTTCTATCCTCAGAACGGTTAAGGATTAAATCTGTATCCAGCAGGATGACCGGCTCGTTCGCGCCTGTACGACCTTTGACAATGTAAAGCCAGCCGCTGACCCACACGTCGTGACCGTCTATAGGAATCGCAATGCTTGCATGCAAACGGCTGGCATAGTGTTCCGGGTTCCACGAATCGGGATGCTCGATCTGCGATCCAGTTGCATCGATCTCCTGGCGGAAATAGCCCGCTCGGCTTACCCGCGTGACGGCGACCAAGGGCAGTTCCAAATCCGCGGCTGTGCGTATGGTATCGCCGGCCAAGATACCTAAACCTCCGCTATAAGTTGGGATCTCCGGACGTAAAGCGACTTCCATGGAGAAGTATGCGATGCGAGGTTCCCGAGTAAACGGCTCAATCAAGTCCATGAAGCTTCTGCTGTTTTGGTTCAGGCAGATACTATCTGGCGCCGCGATCATTTCCTTGACTTAGATCAAAGTTAGCTGCCCCAAGTTAGTTAGGCTCGAATACGTCTTTCGAAATCGTAAACCCGAAAAATCCCATGTTAAGACACTTCCGGGTATTTTGAGGAGCCAAACACATGATCACACAAGATCCCTCATTCTGGCGCGCTGGCGCCATTAGTTCTACGGTGGTGATGTCTATCGTGCTGATATTCCTGACGGTGGACAGTTTATCGGCGATCGCACCGGGCGGACGCAACGTGCCGCGGTATACGGTAATTAACCAGGCGATTGACTATCAGTTCGACGCGGCCCGCAACAGGTCTGTTCCCGTAATCGGTGGCGAACAATTGCTGTTCGGTCGGAAATACTCTGAAAAGGAAGCGCAAGCGCTGATGGATAAGGGCAAGCTCACCATTCAAAGTCGCGCTTGTATCGACTGTCATACATTTTTTGGCAATGGCGCCTACTACGCACCGGATCTGACTAAAGCTTGGCTGGATCCCGTTTGGAAACAGATGTGGATGCCGATGACGCAGTCTAATACTCGTGAAGAAGCCATGGTCAAGTTCCTGATGGATCCGGACAAATATCCTACCTGGGGCAGGCAAATGCCTAACCTCAGGATCACGCGCGTTGAAGCTGAGGCGATCGTGGGGTATTTAAAGTGGATGTCATCCATCGATGCGAATGGCTTCCCGTTCGGGTTTAAAACAGCCGAAACCCAATAGAGGAGGCACGTATGTACAAATCACAACAAGTGGCGCTTAAGTACTTCGCGGCAGCAATTGTCCTATTCGGCATCATGGTTGTAGCCGGGTTACTGGCGGCGACGCAATATGTGCACAACGGATTCTTGCTGAATCAATTGGACTTTAGCATCACCAAGATTCTCCATATCGATACCATGATTCTATGGCTGTTGATGGGATTCATGGGTTCCATTTACTGGTTCTTGCCGGGTGAGCTGAATCGCGAAACCGAGGGCATCAAACTCGCGGAGATCATGTTTTACATTTTGTGTGGCGCGATCGCAATCGTGGCGCTGGTATTTATAGTCGTCCAATACGGTGGCGCCAACGAGTTCAGTATGTGGTTTATCAATCAAGGGCGAAAATACGTTGAAGCGCCGCGCTGGGCGGCAATCGGCATCGTGCTTGTCGTGGCGGTATTTTGTTACAACATTATTGCCACGACGATTAAAGCGAAAAAGGTCACCGGTATCATGGGTGTGCTGATTGTCGACCTACTTCCGCTATTTGCGTTGTATTTGATCGCTTTCGCTTCGATCACCAACATGTCGGAGGACTTGTTTTGGTGGTGGTGGCTGGTGCATCTTTGGGTCGAAGGTACCTGGGAAGTGTTGATCGGATGCATAATGGCGTTCTCGCTCATGCAGTTGCTCGGCACCGAACGGCGCATCGTTGAGACATGGCTTTATATCGAGGTAGCGCTGGTACTGGGCACCGGCATATTGGGCCTCGGTCACCATTACTTCTGGATTGGCACGCCGGGTTATTGGCTTGCTATTGGCGGGTTGTTCTCCGCCCTCGAACCGCTACCCTTACTTGGCATGGTGGTACATGCGGTGTATGACGCCGGTACTCATCGGATGAAGACGACCAACAAGCCGGCGTTATATTGGATGATGGCGGAAGCGTTCGGGAATTTTCTTGGTGGCGGCGTGTTTGGTTTTATGATGACGTTGCCGCAAATCAATCTGTTTTCCCACGGTACGCAATGGACCGTGTCACACGGCCACTTCGCCTTCTGGGGTGCCTACGCGTGTGGCATCTTATCCGTGATCTACCTAGCATTGCAAAAGGCGCGTGAAATTGCAGAAGTGAACGGCGGGCGCTGGAAATGGGGATTTGCTTTACTCAATCTGGGCATGGTGGGTATGGTTGGTGCGTTGCTGATTTCCGGGATTGCCCAAGCGTTTTACGAACGCGCCATCGGCGGTTCAACCCTACAGGCATTTATCGAAGGGCAGAGCAACATGTGGTTTGTGCAAGGTATTAACGCACGACTGATCTTCGGAGTGATGTTTGCGTTGGGCTATGGGGTATTGGTTTACGACTTACTCACGCTCGGTAAACGTAAAGCGGTGCAGCCGGCATTGCTGAGGCCGGCATGATGGAACTAGGGCCGATCGGCACGGCATTACTGCTTGGAATCTTCGTGTTGTTCGCCGGTTGCTATGGTTTGCTTTACGCTATTGCCCGGCTCAAGGAACGGAGCACCTGGATGAATGCAGCGTATGCCTGTTATGCGCTGCAAGTCGTCGTGACGCTGCTGATCGTGGCGCTTACGCCGCTTACTTTGGGGTGGCAGTTATTAGTCATCGTTAGCTGTTTGGCCTACTTCAAACTACCGGCTATCGCCTGGTCCCATTTAGAACTTACCCACAGCAAAGCGGAGGTACCATGATTGCAAATATACTCAGTACGGTGATTGGTTTGGTCTTAGTCTACGCGGCAGTCCTCAATCCTAGTTTGGTAAGCGGTGTAGCCATCTTATTTATCGCGGGAATAATTATCATCGCTCTGGCGGTGTGGGCGCGCGCGCGCGATGCGGCTGTTTGGTTCAGCCAAACCAACGTCATCGTGGGTGTGTGCGTCATTGTCCTGGCTGTGCTGCAGCTAATGAAATTAACATCACCATTGATCGCCTTCTGGGGACTGTTCTGGTGCGGGGTAATCATTGGCGTGGTAGCGTTGTGGGCGGCATTGTATCGCGCCAAAGCGTCACAGAGATAAAGTTTTCATTGGCGCGATTCCATATGCCGGTAAAACCAACGCTTCACCCACTCGACTAACAGCAAATAGGCGACGACCATCAATATAAGGATGACAAAGAACTTTACCGGCGGTACGACGAAACCGAAGAATGCACCTACGGGCGTGAACGGTAAACTTGCTGCCAAAGCCACAATCAGCAAGGAACTTACCGTCAGCCAGCGATGAGGTTGACTCCTTAGGGGATTTTGGCGTGTTCGAATAACGAAAATCACCAAGACTTGGGTCGCCAAAGATTCGATGAACCAACCGGTGCGAAACAATGCTGCGTCGGCGTTCAATACCGCCAGCATGATGTAAAACGTCAAAAAATCGAACAACGAGCTCACGGGGCCCAGGACCAGCATGAAGTTGCGTATGAAGGTGATGTCCCAGGGACGGGGCTTAGCCAGATCTTGCTCGTCGACAGTATCAAACGGGATGGCGATTTCGGAGATGTCATAAAGCAGATTGTTCAGCAGAATCTGGACTGGGGTCATGGGTAAGAACGGTAAAAACAAGGTCGCTCCCGCCATGCTGAACATGTTCCCGAAATTGGAACTGGTACCCATCATTAGGTATTTCTGTATATTCGCGAAGGTGCGCCGTCCCTCAATCACACCCTGATACAACGCGTCTAAATTATGCTCCAGCAAAATTATGTCGGCCGCGTCTTTTGCCACGTCCACGGCGCTATCGACCGAAATGCCCACATCGGCCGTATGGAGCGCGGGCGCGTCGTTGATTCCGTCGCCCAGAAAGCCCACCACATG
>JBDSJK010000231.1:0-3802 GCA_039917535.1 Burkholderiales bacterium | reverse complement strand
AACATCACACCCACGCGAATGACAACGCGCGAATACTTCGCAGATTCAACGCTGCGCCAGCCTACTAGTGGGGTTTAAGATTATTGTTGTCTTGGCTTAGGGCCAAACATGTAAGTCGATGAATTTAATCGACCCTAACTGTGACCTATCGAATTTCACAAAGTTCACAGGTTTTTTATGCGGGTGGAGACGTGATGAAGGTTAGGCTACCAGGACGTTTCGTGGTGTCATGGTATGTTCCCTCCCTTTCAAGGGGAGGGCTAGGGTGGGGATGGGTTCGGACGTAGAATCAACATAAAGGGGGTCGCTGAGACCTACCCTATCCCACCCTTCCCCTTGAAGGGGAAGGAGTGCGCTGTCGGTTTTCAATGTGAAACCAATATATTCCTTGACACAATAATTACATTTTACCCGCAAGCGATTGATAAATAGCTTAAATTGTCACAACTAAGTTGTTATAATCAATACTTCGGCGACAACAGATAGTTACAGGAGATCGTTTGTGAAAAATAGCACCCTAAAAGCATTAACCCTCGCCATCGCGCTGGCAGTGAGTATGTCGGGATGTTCGTGGATAGGCGGCATGTTCTCGAATGGAGATCGCAGCTCCACCGAGGATAAGGTCGCAGTGGAACAGGTCGATGTGGCGCGCGGTGAAGCGGTTAGCGGCGCGCCATTGCAGATGGCGGATGCGCACGGCCATTATGTGGAAGATGGCTCGGGCCGCACCGTGACCAGCGGCTATGGCGATTGCGTCCATATCGGTAGCTCCGTCGACTCAGGCAACCACCCGAAGGACTGCGATAAACAAGGGCTGAAGCCCGCTACTGACGCGGTTGCGAGCGATGAGCCCCGGCGCGCGGCGATGCCGGCGAAGCCTGCGACAACAGCAAAACGGACACCGCTCAATCCGCCTGCAGCCGGAAATGGCGCCCCTGCTATTGTGCAAGAGCCCGCGCCAACCGCACAGTTGAGCGTTACCGATGACATGCCTACGAAAGCGCCTTCGTACGAAAAAATATCGTTGCAGGGCGACGCGTTGTTCCGGTTCGGTAAATCCAACGAGGCGAGTATCCTGCCATCGGCCCGGAAAAAGCTGGACGAATTGGCCGCGCAATTAGCCGGTTATGACAAAAATTCCATTGAAAGCGTTGTGGTGGTCGGCCACGCGGATCGGCTTGGCAAGCCAGCCCCAAACCAATTGCTTTCGGAACGCCGCGCCAACACGGTCAAAAATTATTTCGTGAAACACGGCGTCGACGGCGTGCTGATAAAGGCCACGGGCAAGGGTACCAGTCAGCCCGTGAAGCAATGCAAAGGAAAGAAGAAAACCCCGGCGCTGATCGCTTGCCTGGAGCCGAATCGCCGCGTCGATATTGTGATTCGCGGTGTGAAAGGCGGCTAACCTTTTGTTGTAATTCACCACCAGCCCCGCCGCTGCGCGGGGCTTTTTTATACGTCAATGACCACCGCATTTCTCATCCTCGCGATTGTGTTGGTCGTGATTGGCTTAGCGGGCACGGTGTTACCCGTGCTGCCCGGTGTGCCGCTGATCTTCGCCGGACTGCTGCTGATCGCGTATCAAGACGGATTTAGCAAAGTTGGCGTTGTCACTATTGTGATCCTCGGCGTGCTTGCGGTAATTGCTGTTGCGGTGGATTATGTTGCGGCTATGATGGGTGCGAAGCGCGCTGGCGCGAGTCGCTTAGCCATCATCGGCGCGACGCTCGGCACAGTGTTCGGTTTATTTTTGGGCATTTTCGGCATCATCATCGGCCCGTTTGTCGGCGCGGCCGTGGGCGAATTCATCGCACGAAAAGACGCGCTGCAAGCGGGTAAAGTGGCGCTCGCGACTTGGCTGGGCATCGTCGTCGGAATCGCCGCGAAATTGGGTATCGCCTTCTTGATGGTTGGGATTTTTGTTGCTAGTTATTTTTTGAGCAGGTAAACGAGATGCCGCATTTATAAAAAATGAATCGCCTGGAGAGGCAACGTCAATGCGGATCGCAAGACATGCATCGCCATGAGGTACTATCCATAGGGCTCCTGGCGTGGTCATTGAAAATGTATGGCTGGAGTACAATATCACTTATACTGCACCAGTTTTGGGGGCGACCTGGCTTCGACGTGGGTTGCAAAGCAGCGTGGGGCATACCGAGGGCCAGCCACCTCGTAAATCCAACTGGAAACGCAATAGTCGCCAACGACGACAACTACGCCCTAGCCGCCTAATACCGGCTAGGCTCTGCACCGGCTTTCTCGTGGGCCGGGTCTGAGCCGCAAGGTGAGGATGCAGAGTCATTCGTACGAGATCGCGCTCTGCAGGGTTACTTTGCAACGGCGTTAAATAATAGGTAACTCGCCTGGTGAGGGCCCGCCGATCGGCATGCGCCAGGTTAAATTAAATTATTCGGCTAAGTATGTAGAACCACCTGTAGAGGACTTGCGGACGCGGGTTCGATTCCCGCCGCCTCCACCATAATGCAAAATCCCAACTCTTATCAGTTGGGATTTTTTTTGCCCGGAACCCCAGTGTTGGCGCGGTTTCGCACATCGTGCCGGTGAGCGCCACCCCGCAACAGCCCCCGTTCCGGCCGCCTCTTGCCCCGATTTTCTCTCTCTGTTCTCTGTTCTGGCGGTGAGCGTTCACCACCCCGAAGCCAGCATTGGCGCGGGTTTTCGGTCTGTCGGTTGCGATTGTGAATTGGTCAAGCGCAGGCGACCGAGAATAAAGAGCCGGCCGCCAGAAGCAAAAACATACCGCTCGAAAGCGGTTGTCGTTGGGCGATTGGCCGACAGCAATCGGCCATAACCCGACTGATGCACCGCACTACGCTATGGCGGCCTTCTGGTCTATACACGACGATTCGACGGCTTCGTCATCGATTTGGCGTCCCAAAACCAATAACCGGCGATGCTTGTCCGTCGTGACAAACGGACGATTGATGACGCTGCGCTGGGTGCCTGAGATCCGCACCCTCTTGACGTGGGAAGTCGGTGGCAACCCGAAACCGACGCCCGCGCTCAAGCTAGACCCCTTTGCCGGACACTCACTCTGCCTATGTCTTTCGGCCTATATACACAAATCAAATTTCGGCGCACCGTGCAATGAGTATCGAAGGAAATGAATTTTCGCAGTCCACAAACTCCAACACAAAGGGCACTATCGCAACGCAGTACGCTTTACAGGGGCACATTACCTGTTTCCATGTCAGGGTGCATCGAACGGAAAGTGGACTGTCATCTCGCCGCCCGGTCGTTCCATCTGGACGCTCTGTAGCGATAACTCGGGGCTTTGCATACACTCGATACCGAGCAGAGCACCAAGCGGCGACCGACAGCGAATACACTGCCAACGGCCGCAATGCTTACATAAACATCCCGTAACCGGAGTGATGCACAGCGGTTCGACGATGCCGATAGTGGCTTTAGCCTTCGCAAACGAGCCACGCTAGAGAGGCGTCACTGGTCCTGCCGCGTCGGAACTTTGCTTTTTTCACCATTTTCCAGAGAGGATATACCGGATGAACTCTTACAAAAAGCTACCCCTCCTATTGCTGATCATGGCGATTCTGATCGCGATCTTGATATGGGGCATACACCGCAGGGGTTATTTCCTACCTGGCAGTGTCTCGGTCGCGGTCGATCTAAAGATCACACCCGCAGTTCGCACAATCTCCGGATTCGACAAAGAGCCGCCTCGACCAGTCGCGGCCCTAAGCGATGGTAGAGGGACGACCATCTCGTTTGTCGAAGACGAGCTGATCTACACAACCGATGACAAAACCGCCCTAGAATCGTT
>JBDSJK010000230.1:0-6537 GCA_039917535.1 Burkholderiales bacterium | reverse complement strand
CCCATCGATGACCACATTCTCGCCGTCGAAACGGACTTTCGGAATGATGCCTTCTAGCGAGCCTTCCATCCTCGGCCAGTGCAACGCTGCCGTCAGCTTGGGCAGCGAAACGGGCTCAACGGCTCCGTTAAACTCACTGATCCAACGATCACCTACGCGGCGCGCCTGTAGGTTTTCAATCTTAATGGTGCCGTCGAGCAGTGGCAAATTCAGCACCCCTAAGCCAACGCTATCCGCAGCAAACTGAAGCTTTGCATTGACTGCCCCTATAGGCAAGTCACCCACGCTCGCACTGTCAAATGAGATAACGCCCTCTCCGGCCGCGCCGTTGACCCAGGGAAGATTGGCGCGTAGGTGCTCGATCTTGAAGCGCTTATTCGCATCGACAACATTGGCGTCGTGCAACTGCAAAGCCAGGCTTTGCACTTCGCCATGACTCATCTTGAGTTTGACGTCTGCCTTGCCGCTGGTATTGAGGGAATCAAAGGCCGTTCCGCTTACAAACGGCTTGACGAAAGTGGCGTAGAATGGCTCCAGATCTAGTCCTCGGCCATTCAGGTCCAGGTCACTGATTGTGCTCGGAACTTGTTTCCAACGGCCGCTAAAGCTTATTTTTCCGATCGGCGCGACCTCCATATCGGCGCTATCGATTTGGATAAATGCCGGATCCCAGGTTCCGTTTAGACGAATTTGTTTGTGACCGGCTGCGAGATAAACTGGCTGCCATAACATCTCGCCACTAGGCCAGTCTACGCTGGTGTTAAATCGCCAGCGCGAACCGTTGCGCTGCGCATCAAGAGCCATTACTGCGGCGATTTTCTCACCCGCATGCAGGCCTTCCGCATCACTAAAATCGACATCCTTCAGTGATAACCGCCCTGTTATTTTTGCCGCTTCGCCTGGCTGCGTAGTCAGATCAATGCGGCCGGTCACGGTGCCTTTGCTTGGTTTCGCCGCTTGCGTCGGCAACAGCGGCGCGAAGCGTTTTACGGCGCCCGCTTGAATATCAATTAAGCCTTGCCATTGACTACCCAGGCGTCGCGAGCTGATTTGCCAGCGTTCGCTTTTCGGCTGCAGCGTAATGTTAAAGGTGTCGCCATCAACCACGTCGAACGCCAGCGGGATCAACTCACCGGATTCTACTAGCTTGCCGTCCTTACAAGCTACGCCGGCAGACGTAACCAGCAAGCGGTTGCAAGTTAGTTCCGTGCCGGTTAGACGCTTGCCATTGTTGACGAATTCAGCCAGCTTGAGTTGCATCTCGCCTGTAGATTCCCCTAACTTGATTGATACCGCAAGTTGTTTGAGCGAAATGCTGTTGTTGGAAATTTCATCTGCAAAGATGGAAATGCGCGTCAGCGCGACACTGGGTAACGCAAACATTAGACAGACGACCAACCACACCAAGCGGCTCATGGGGAACAAAATCAGGCGGGGAAAACACCCGTGGATAAGTAACGATCGCCGCGGTCGCACACGATGTGCACGATCAGCGCATTCTCGACTTCTGCTGAAATCTTTAGCGCGGCGGCCAACCCGCCACCGGAAGAAATGCCGGCGAAAATGCCCTCCTCCCGCGCCAAGCGCCGCGCCATTTCTTCGGACTCTGTTTGGCTTACTTCGATTACGCGATCCACGCGCTGGCGATCAAAAATCTTCGGCAAATAGGCCTCGGGCCATTTACGAATGCCGGGCACACTCGAGCCATCGGTCGGTTGAACGCCGATGATTTGGATGGCCGGATTTTTCTCTTTAAGGAAACGCGATGTGCCCATGATGGTTCCCGTGGTACCCATGGTTGCGACGAAGTGTGTGATTTTTCCTTCGGTATCGCGCCAAATTTCCGGGCCTGTGCCTTCGTAATGCGCCAATGGATTATCGGGATTTGCGAACTGATCCAAGATACGGCCTTTGCCCTCGGCCTGCATTTGCTCGGCGACGTCGCGCGCGGTTTCCATGCCACCGGATTTTGACGTAAGAATCAGATTGGCGCCAAACGCGCGCATGGTTTGGCAGCGCTCCAGGCTTTGGTTTTCCGGCATGATCAAGATCATGTGGTAACCCCGCATCGCGGCGGCCATAGCAAGGGCAATGCCGGTGTTGCCGCTGGTGGCCTCAATCAGCGTATCGCCCGGTTTGATCAGGCCACGATCTTCCGCATGACGAATCATAGACAGCGCGGGGCGATCCTTCACTGAACCCGCCGGATTGTTGCCTTCCAACTTCGCGAGCAAGATGTTGCTTGTGTTGCCGGGAATGCGCTTTAAGCGCACCAGTGGCGTTTCGCCTACGTAATCTTCGAGGGTTTTAAACATTTCTTTCTGCGTGAGTGCTACCCGGCAGAATTATGTCATATCGGCAACAAACAAAACGCCACCCACACGAGTTTCCTCGGTGGGGCGAGTAAGTTCCTGAAGTGAGACAAGAACGCTATTTTTTCTTTTTCTCGTCCATTTTTACTGCTTTTTCATCTGCGGGCGCGGCGGTAGGTGCTGCTGCTGCGGGAGCTTCCATTTTCTTACCGGTCGACTTCTCGGCGGGCTTTGTGGCTGCTGCCGGAATTTGTAAGGACTTGCCGTCGATGGTTACCTCGTTCGCGATTTTGGCCATGACGCCCTTGCCCACCCCTTTCACCTTATCAAGATCATCGGCGGATTTGAACGCACCATTCTTGGTACGGTAATCGATAATCGCTTTTGCCTTAGCCGGACCAATTCCCTTGAGGGCTTCCAATTCGGCTTGGGTCGCCTTGTTCAAATCGACTGCCGCAAAACTGATTCCGCTGAACGCAAATATTGCCACCAATACCATCAAAAATTTCTTCATAACTTCCTCTCCTTATTTAACGCGATTGAACTTCGACTTCGCATCTTCGCAGCGCGAATCCTACCTCCTCCTACTACTACCTACAACTCAAGCAAACGATTAACGCTAGCATAGCGCAGCACATTGACTTATTTAGGTTTGTTTTGCAAGCTCGCTGATATAACATTCAACTCCCTGTTCCACCGTTAGAAACGGTGCTACGTAACCCGCTTTACGCAATGCGGAATTATCGGCCTGGGTATAGCTTTGGTACTTGCCCTTCAGCGCATCGGGAAAAGAAATGTACTCGATCAAACCTTTCGCGTGTAATTCTTGCCGGGATAGTGGCGCTTCGCCTTGTTGTGATCGGCATGAATTAATGGTCGCGCTCGCCATCTCGTTATAGGTTTGCGAAGCGCCGGTGCCGACATTGTAAATGCCCGATCGCTCCGGATGATCGCGGAAAAAAAGATTGACGTTGACTACATCTTCTACCGAAACAAAGTCGCGCCGCTGTTCGCCGTCCGCATAGCCTTCAGCGCCTTCAAATAGCTTTACTCGGCCTTCATTGCGATACTGATGAAAAAAATGATACGCGACGGAAGCCATGCGCAGTTTGTGGGCTTCGCGTGGCCCGTAGACATTGAAATAACGCAAACCCACGACTTGAGAACGAAATTCGCGAGCGCGGCTGCGGACGTACTGGTCAAATAGTAGTTTCGAATAGCCATAAACGTTCAGCGGCATTTCGTACTCCGCGCTTTCCTTAAACACCTGACCCGTGCCATAGACCGCTGCGGAAGATGCATAGATAAAGGGCACCGACTCGGACTGACAAAAATCCAGCAGATCAATAGAGTAACGATAATTATTCTGCATCATGTAGCGGCCATCACTCTCCATAGTATCGGAGCATGCCCCTTGATGCAGGATCACGGAGATTTCTTCGCTGAATGCGTTGCTAGCCAGTAGTTCAATGAATTCATTCTTGTCGAAATAGTCGGCGATCTGGCAATCGACCAGATTTTTGAATTTCTCTGACTTGCTTAAGTTATCGACGGCGATGATTTTGGTTTCACCGCGCGCGTTTAACGCCTTAACGAGGTTAGCACCGATAAATCCAGCCGCGCCGGTTACTACAACATACATCAGTTTTTCCCCATCAGCTCGAGCCGCTCCACGACCGCCGTGCCTAGTTTGCCTACTACGATACTCGCAGCACGATTGGCCAACTTAACCGCATCCACAATGTCCGCGCCGCTGGCCAACATCACCGCTAGAGTCGCAATGACCGTATCACCTGCGCCACTGACATCGTACACTTCCCGAGCCTGAGCAGGAACATTGAATATGTCGCGGTCGCGATATAACGTCATGCCCTCTTCCGAGCGCGTCACCAGCAAACTTTGAAGATCGAGCGATGCTCTCAACGCTTCAGCCTTGGCAGACATTTCGGCTTCCGATTGCCAGGAACCCACCACAACTTTGAATTCAGATTTATTAGGCGTAAGTATCGTTGCATTTCGATAGCGCGCGAAATCGCTGCCTTTGGGATCCACTAGCGCTGGCTTTCCAGCTGTGTTGCACAGCGCGATCATGCGCTCGATCTGGGCGAGTGCGCCTTTACCGTAATCGGACATGACAACTACGTCGGTGTCCTGCAGCAACTTCTCAAAATCCGATAATTTCGATAGCAATACGTCTTGGCTGGGCAACATTTCAAAATCGAGTCGAAGCAGTTGTTGCTGGCGGCTGATCACCCTCAGCTTTACGGTCGTGTGTAGGTTTTTATCTTCACGTAGAACGGCATTGATCTTTGCTTGCTTCAGTAACGACGCAAGGCTGCGTGCTGGTTCATCGATGCCGACCACGGCCAACAGTGTGACTTGAGCACCCAGCGCCGCGGCACCACGCGCTACATTTGCCGCGCCGCCAAGCCGTTCTTCTGCGTTCTGGATGTGCACCACCGGTACGGGCGCCACGGGCGATATGCGCGTGACGTCCCCGAACCAGTAGCGATCCAACATCACATCGCCAACCACCAGCACCCGCGCGGCGCTGAAGTCAGGCAAGGCCATTAAACTTTTCGGCCGATCGGATAGTATTCGATGCCCTCATTTTTGAGCAGTGCCGGGTCGTAAAGATTGCGGCCGTCGAATATCACCGGCTGCTTGAGTTGCTGCTTGATGAAGGCAAAATCCGGGCTGCGAAATACTTTCCATTCCGTCAGGATAGTCAAGGCGTCGGCGCCACCTAATGCATCGTTCGGCGAGGCCGCATAGTTGATGCGGACGTCACTGCCGTAGATGCGCTTTGTTTCCTCAACCGCTATGGGATCATAAGCAACCACCGTCGCGCCTTTGTTCCACAGTCCCTCGATCAAAACGCGGCTGGGAGCTTCGCGCATGTCGTCCGTATTGGGTTTGAATGCAAGACCCCATACTGCAAAGCGACGTCCCGTAAGATCCGCGCCAAAACGTTTGGTGATTTTGCTGAGTAGCACTTTTTTTTGCTGTTCGTTCACGGTTTCCACTGCGCCGAGAATATGCAATTCCTGACCATTCGCGCGAGCCGTGCGCTGCAGCGCTTGAACATCCTTGGGGAAACACGACCCACCGTAGCCACAACCAGGATACAAAAAATGATAGCCAATGCGCGGATCGGAGCCAATGCCCTGACGTACATGTTCGATATCCGCGCCCAGCCGTTCCGCGAGCAACGCCAATTCATTCATAAAAGAAATGCGGGTAGCAAGCATTGCGTTCGCGGCATATTTTGTCAGTTCGGCGGAGCGCACGTCCATTAACATGATGCGCTCGTGGTTGCGCTGAAACGGCGCGTAGAGGGTGCGCATCATCTGAATTGCGCGTTCGTCTTCGGCACCGATGACGATGCGATCCGGCTTCATGAAATCATCGACAGCGGCGCCTTCTTTCAAGAACTCAGGATTCGAGACGACGCTGTAGGCGATGCGTTGGCCGCGTTTTTCCAGTTCTTCCGCAATAGTTTTTTTCACCAAATCGGCGGTACCAACGGGGACCGTAGACTTATCAACGACGATCTTAGGTGCAGCCATGTGGCGGCCTATGGACCGCGCTGCTTCGACGACATATTTCAAATCTGCCGAGCCGTCTTCGTCTGGCGGCGTTCCCACGGCAATGAACTGCACTTCGCCAAACCCGGTGGCGGCAGTCACGTCGGTCGTGAAATGCAAGCGGCCTGCGGCGACGTTCTTCTTAACCATGTCCTCCAGGCCCGGTTCGAAAATCGGTATCACGCCGTTTTTGAGCGCTTCGATCTTGCGCGCATCCACGTCGAGGCAAAGCACATCATTGCCAACATCGGCGAGGCAGGTCCCGCTGACCAAACCGACGTAGCCCGTACCAATCACGGTTATTTTCATGGATTATTTTCCCTGTAAATCATTAAATTAATCTCTTCGAGCGCGGCACGAGGATCAACTGCGGCGCTAATGGGACGGCCGATCACCAGATAGTCTGCTCCGGCACGCATGGCATCCAGCGGCGTCACCACACGGACCTGGTCATCCTGGGCTGCAGTGGGCAATCGGATACCTGGCGTGATCAGCAAAAAAGCTGATTTGATCTTATCACGCAACATCGCCGCTTCCTTCGCCGAACAAACGACGCCGTCCAGACCGCAGTTGCTGCATAATTGAGCCAGTCGTAATACCTGCTGAGCCACTTCGCCCTGGACACCCACTTCGTTGAG
>JBDSJK010000229.1:0-5774 GCA_039917535.1 Burkholderiales bacterium | reverse complement strand
AACAGCGGCGAGATCACCCCGCCCTGAGGAACCCCTTCGCTGGCGGCACGAAACAGACCGCGATCAACGCAACCCGCCTTGATGAACTTCCAGAGCAGGGCAAGGAACCGCTGATCGGCAATACGCTTGCGAATACCTTTCAGCAGCAGGCGGTGATGAACGGTATCAAAGTAACTTGCCAAGTCGCCTTCAATGACCCAGCGTCCTGCCGCACCTCGATCGTCATCAGCTTGCAACTGCAGTTTCACCATTCGTATTGCGTGGTGCACGCTGCGAGCTGGCCGGAAGCCGTAGGACGCGCTATGGAAATCACTCTCCCATATCGGTTCCATGGCCATCAGCATGGCCCGCTGCACAATTCGATCCCGTAGGCTGGGGATGCCCAACGGCCTTTGTTTGCCGTTCGCTTTCGGTATGTATACGCGCCTGGCTGGCAACGGCTGGTAGGCACCCGTCAACAGTTCGTCGCGTATTGTCTCAAGTTCACGAGGTAGGTTTCCCTTCATCTCGAACTTATCGACACCGTCTACTCCCGGCGTTTTCGCACCACTGGATGCTAACGTGATGCGAGCCGCTTCGGCCAACCAGTCTCTGTCGGAAATCAATCTCAGGAGTCGATCAAACTTGCGTTCTTTGTTCTCCGTCGACCACTTCGCCAGCTTGCTTTGCATTTCACCGATTATCAAAGGTCTTCACCTCACTGCGGTCAGTTAATCCGCCGAGCAAGCCACTCAAACTGCCCCCCTTCGCCATGTGGCCGGCTTTCCCGACCTCGGACTACTACGAAGGCTCCGTCAACTTGTATCGCATCGGGGGCACACTCCCTTGGCATCGATACAAGCCTTCCCCAGTTCACATGCTGGACTCAACGCACGGGCGAGGTTGCCTATCGCAGTCTTTCGCCTTGCTTGCCGCAAGTCGTCGCGGACGCCATGGCCTAGCTACGCGCTCTCCTTGGCTCCCTGCCGGATGGCCTACATGTCCATCCCACATTCGGTGACCGCGTCCCTACGTGGAAGCGGCCTCTTCCGCGTCCTGCTCATAAAGCGGTGTGAGCAGGGGTGACTCTTTCAACCCTCAGATGCGTTTCAATAGGTTCGTGTTCCTCAACCGTCCCGTGCTCAGCCTAGAGGCTCATCTTGGCGTAACCGCTTCGCCGCAAGCCCCTTTTCCTGCGGACTTCGTCACCCTGCCAGTGTCGGCAGGTCACCGCCGCTTCGGCTCACTTCCTCTCGTAGCAGAGAAAGGGCATGCTCGTTACTGCAACAACGCTAACTTCGAGCGATGCATTCCAGACATGCTCAAGCAACTCGGCCCCATACCGGCGGGCCTCGTTGGCTGGGCGTACTGTAGGTCATGTCGGCGACTCACTCCTGATTGGGCGCGGTGGGGTAGTTGAATTGGCGGTCCAGCCGATTCGGCGCAATCGGCAGGTTATGCCGGGAGTCGGTGGTGACCTTAAATTTCTTCTTATGGGTGCAACGGATACCGTGCAGTTTCCTGAGCCGCTTGATGCGCTTGATGCCCGCCGTGAGGCCCAAGACAGCCAGTTCGCTTTGGAGCTTGCCCGGCCCATAAGTGCCCCGGCCGCGCTGATGCGCGACTTGAATAGCCAACAGCAGGCGGGCTTCTTCCCGCTTGCGCGGCGGGATCACTTTGCCGGCACTCCATGCCTGATAGCCGCTCTCGGCGACATCGAGTAAGTCGCACAACTTGTTGACTGGATGGCTACGGCGCAGTCGATCAATCATGGCGTACCTCCCTTCGACTCCCTCGCGAAGAACGCCGTCGCTTTTTCTACGTGGCCTCGGACCATTGAGATGTCGCGCTCCATCCTGGCAATGGCGAGAACTCGTTCAAGTTCGCGGATGCAGTACTGGTCTGGCGTCAGCTTACCCGCCCCCAGTGTCGCCTTGAGTTCGCCCCGCTCAGATTGGGCTATCCAGTCGCGCAGTGATTTGGTGGGAATATCGAGCTTGCGGCTGGCCTCGGCCAAGCTGAGGCCTTGATTGACCACCCGTTTGATCGCTTCTCGTTTGAATTCGGCCGTAAAGATGCGGCGTGGAATGGATTTCATGGATTCTCCTCACAAGTTGATAAAATAACATCAACTTGCCCGTCCAGAAAATCGGGCCTCGCTCATAATCGACTCCTTCTTGGATCACAATAATGTGTCCACGAAAACGGGGCAACTCCAACTCCAGTTTGCTATTCGCGCGCCACAGTTAGCGTTTGACATTTGGCTCGATGTGGCTACAAAAACAATCCAGTCGTGGGCCAAAAAAGTTTCGCCGCTATGACTAGCGCTTTTCTGCAGCTGCAGTGCATGGTTACCTAAGCCCGATACAGCAGTGAAGGATAGTTGGGAGAGTTTTGATGCTGCGCGTGCGGCCTTTGACAAGCTTATCCCCTATCAGACTAGCGCAAGAGAAATGGTTCAGTTTGGTTATAACCCATCCACAAACCCTGCAATTATTATTATCCTGACTTAATTCTGATGTCATTCGGCGACTGATTCCACCTGTTGCAATCGATTCTATGAAAACCGACCGGGCCATTATCGAATGTGTCACAGCCGAGGATCAATGCAAAGTCTACGAAAAAGTCTACTAAATCGACTTGAAACGTCTGCAACGTGAACGATCGGGCAATTTCTGGCTTGATTTCTTAAATTTCCGTCGCAAAACCGATATTTCTGGATGGCACTTTAGTGCGTTAATATGGCCCCATGACGACGTAGTCGTGTACAAACTTTGCCGCGGGCAACCCGTCATTCGCGACGGCTAAGAGAATGTAAATCCGCTAGGTCCTTTCCAAGGTTCAGGGGACGGGCGTTGTGCGCGGCTTAGCCCGATAATTTTAATCGAGTCGTGGTAGTTGCCGCAGTGGATTTCTCATCGGTCTCTAAGCAACCACTTCACCCCGCCCTCAACTCTGGATAACATCATGTACATCTTCGGTGGGTTTCCCGGATTCCTTGTTCTCGACGCTGCCAGGCCTCACAAACAGATGGGACAAGGGGCAATGTTCCGTATGACAGTGTTGCTCTTGCGCGCATTCGGCTTGTGTCTGATCCAGCGCGATATGCTGTTTACAAATTCGACAAAAATGCAGTGGGGAATTGAACATGATTGAGTCCTCGGGAAACTACCCCACGTCACAAAACATCAGACGGATAGAGTTGCCGACTTATTTGATCCCCGCCAATTGGACGGTGTATAAGATGCGCTAACTTCATAGCCATCGGAGCTTTGCCTTGTAGGTGATGTCTTTGCAAAATGTCGTTCAATGATGACCCTCGTGGCCACTATTCCCAGCGGACGATTCACCTTCAGCTTCTGACTCTAATTGGGCTTCAGTCTTTTCTTGGGCCTCATGATCAGTGGCCGCAGATTTAGCACCTGCGCGTTGCTTCATCATGCCACACCCCATGCTACCGCCCATCATGTCCTTACCTTTTTTCTGTTCGTCCATGCTGGCCACTGGCCCGCTAAGGGCGAGCATTGTGTGCGTGACCTTCAAAGTGGTTTGCATCGCTTTGGCGTATTCCTTCATTAGTTTTGGGCGTTCCTGTGGGTCTTCGCTTAGCCGTATCTGTTCAAGCAAAGCCGCTGTGTTATGCAGGTGTTCTTGGATGCGCGCGGCGAAGTCATTGAAAAGTGGTTGCTCTATAGGTAACGAAAACTCAGTTGGTTTCCGAGCCTCTTGCAACGGTTCAGCCGCGAAAGTGGGAAAGGGGGTAACCGCTAGGCAACCCAGGGCGAAAGCAACAACCGTGATTTTCATCTTGGAACTCCTTCATTACTGGCGCCGGTGCGCATCACCAAGCGCGATGTAGGGCTCCAAGATACCGCGTTACCCGCGTTAACGATTGACTTAGGTCAAAGCTTTACGATATTTCCGGACGACAATTGAAACTACTCCGGGATTGTTTAATTAGCACGTCTCATCACACTTTGATCCAGATCAAAATACTACTAGTGTTAGGGGATAGCATAGGCAGCGATTGATAATAAAGGAGTGAGCATGAACAGAAACGGGGAAGCTGGTTCAATTGTCCACTGGGTGCGGATTTTTCTGGCGGGCTTGAGTTTAGTCCTCGTTGCGGCCCTAGTTCTCGGGGCTATGGCGCAGGACGTACTCGCGGCGGAACCTGCGCCAGGAAGCTACAAGGTTGTCGCCGGAAAGGTGGATCGTGGCACTTATCTCGGTTGGAAGGTCTTTCATACTAATTGCTATGGCTGTTCACGGCGTTGATGCCGTGGGTACGGATGTTGCACCAAGTCTTGTCGAACGGGCTGAGGCGCTTGCGCCTCGGGAATTCGCGCTCAAGGTGCTCACGCTCTATCGAATTGCATTACCGGCGACAGAAGCGTTGGGTGACGACCAGACCGCATTCCGAGATGCCGTCATCGAAGAAGTGTTGAGGCAAGAACGCGGCAAGGAAGGTGCAATATTGATGCCGCCTTGGGAAAAGAATACCAAGGTAAAGCCGCATATTTTGGATTTATATGCTTACCTTTTGGCCCGGGCGGATGGTGCCTTGGGTACGGGAGAGCCAAAACTCCTCAAGAAAAAATAACAGGGATTTTTGGTTTGGCAATCCGAATTCAGTTCGACTTGTGATTAACCTAATAGTTGATCTCGCTCAAATTTAGTTTCGAGAGCAACTCGGAGCATGCAGTGGTTACCTTAGAAAGGACGCATTATGTTTAAACATATTCTTATTCCCACGGATGGATCCGAATTATCGGAAAATGCCATCAAGGCCGGCATCAACTTCGCCAAATCAATCGGTGCAAGGGTAACAGGATTTCGTGCTATCGAAGAATATCCCTGGGCCTATGGCGAGTACGTGCCCTTTGATAATTACACTCCTCAGCAAAGGGAAGAGCAAGAAATCAGTTTGAGCAAGGTGTGCTTAAAGGTGGTGGAAGATCACGCCAAGGCAGCGGGAGTTGTGTGCGAGACACTTTACGCCAGAAGCTCGACAACTTTTGCAGGGATCATCAAGGCTGCAGAAGATAAGGGCTGCGATCTGATCTTCATGGCATCTCATGGCCGGCGCGGGCTGAGTGGACTGTTACTGGGTAGCGAAACGGTGAAAGTCCTAACCCACTGTAAAATCGCGGTCTTGGTGTATCGTTAGCGAAGCCAATATGGACGGTCTCCGTAGTCCCGTGGTTGCTATCCCACAAAGCGCAAGGCCGCGGCCATGTGGAATTTGTTCAGAGGTTTCTTAAGATCAACCCACGAAGATAATCCACGTGTAAGCGGCAAGCTTATTAGCATTCGAGGCCCGTGCATGGAAATGAATAATACCGCTCGTTCAGATAGTCGGTAACATCCTCAATTTCTTCTTTGCCCCAATAGCCGCCGAGGTTTCGATTCCAACGTGCGACCCATTTGCGAATGTCTTCATAGTTTTTAGCGTCGCGATTTTTTCTGCCATGCACACTGACATCGTGACATTCCATACATTGTGTTTCATACAGTGCGCGGCCACGACCAGGATCAGCCGCATTGGATGAAAACGCAATCAGCGGCAGGATGATAGCCACTAAAATACAGAAGTAAATTTTCATATAGTTAGATCACCGGGGGATGTTCACGAACCGCTACTCGCTATCGTGGCGGGCATTGACCAATGACGCTGAATATTATTGTTCCACAGTGGTTGACCATCAATATCGATAAAATCGTTCGTTAAGATATGTAACAACATTGTCCCCCTCGTCCTTCGTCCATTGTGGTCCGGTAACAAGTGAATCCCA
>JBDSJK010000228.1:0-22005 GCA_039917535.1 Burkholderiales bacterium | reverse complement strand
TTTTAGGAACTCAATACCCTCAGAGAGCTTGGGGCCAAACTGGTTGGAGTTGTCGACGACTTGCTCAAGATCGGGTTTGAGTTTAGCAACCAAGGCCTGCGAAACATCACTGCTCGGTTCCGACTCGATAATTGCGCGCATGCGCGCAAGGTCGGCGCGATCTTTCGCCGGCGGATCAATGATAAAACCAGGCCAAACAGTCGGAATACCTGCCGTTCCAGTGCATTGAGCTCGATCCATGGTGTTGCAGCGATGCGGTCCGCCTTGGCGATCCGATCTAACAGAAACGGGCGGGTGAGGTTGCCGGTGTCGCGCGCATTCTTATCCACCCCGTGGAGTTTGGCGGCCATTTCCATTACATAAAACATGTGGTTGCGCTCGACATAATGGAACCAGGCGCCCTTCCCAAGGAAGCGTAAACAAGCCATCAGAACCACGGAGACCAAAATACAAACGATCACGCTCAGCCTGAATTTTTGCTTTAAAGTCCAGGCGTTCATTGTTTACGCCCCGATATGCAAGAATTTGCAAATATTTTGTTAATCTCTCAGGGTTCAGTTCCGCGTGACTTGCTACGAGAGGATTTTTTTGGTTTGGGTGTTTGATACCCCGTTGCCTGCGGCTGGGTAGTCTATTTATATAATAATAAACAATGTTATGAGCGTGAATTTTATTGTTAATTATTGAATAAATTGATGCCAACAGGTTTCCGAGCTAAGTATTGAACTACGAATTAATGGGGTGGCCCCAATAAAATTGGGCATTCGCATGATCTGCGAACGCCCTATGAGGGATGAAACGGTTGTTTTTTTGGCCGGCGGGACCTTAGGCTGCCCGACGACGCTCCCAATGTTCCATCAAATACGATGGCGAATACCGCGTTTCCTTGATGTCCTTGCTTTCAATAGCTTGGTCAAGAATCAGTGCCATGTAGTCGTAGCTCTTGCGGATGCACGACCCCAACAGGTGTACACCGCGGGCTGTTGGATTATTGCCCATGATCGTGCAGATAATCTCAAGCGCCTCCCAGGGATGAGTATCATCGTATTCTGCATGCAGCTTGAGCCATTTCATGGCCTTCTTGCGTACGCTGGGGGCGAACAAATTTTCGTAAGTGTCTTTGGCGCATATGACACTGGACCATTTACCGGTCGCACCTTCAATGGCGTAGTTGGTCGCCGCCATGGCCGCCGCCAATGTATCGCGATCACAGGTGTGCCAGCACCAATGCGCCAGAGCATGGGAGGGCGTTGGAACACTGCCATAGATGAGATCTTGTTGGCTGACGCCACTTGCCTCCGCCCATTCGACCCAGTAGTCCGCGTGGTTCTGCTCGATGCGAATATTACGAATGAGATATTTACGGGCCATATCGTGTCCTTTGTTGCGGCCGTACTGCAACTTAAGGAGGTTCATGGCCATATATTGGGGGAACTGCTCGATTACGGGAAACACACCCACTAAAAAATCGCGGGTTTGGCGCTCCGTCAGTTCGGCGTCGCGCATTTTTCGGTAAAACTCGTGCTGCACAACCGCTTGCTCATTCGGCAGGCAATCGTGGATCATTTCCTGCGCCCACACGGGATAGCTTGTTGTATCCATCAGGGGGCCTGTTCGGACAAACTCATCACTCATAGTCAACTCCAAATAAAACGTCAAATTGATCGGGGAAAAATTAGGGGCTTTGTTGTCTAGAATGGGTTGTTTGGATGATTGTTGACCCTCACCCGCAGAATAACAAAGGCCAGGGGATCCAAAACGAAATTAACAAAAGTTAACAGATATTTGCAAAATTTACTTCGTTCAAGTTATTACCTGAACTTTGGCCGCAAGGATGCCTTTATAATGTATGAAAAATGATTATATTACATATATTAATCATTATTGTACAGAGTATTTCTAACTTTATATATTATTAACACTCTGAGCAAGTTATAATCGTTCAACATGTCCTCTTAGCTTATACCGATGAATCAGTCAAAGATTTCGCGTTTGCCGTTACAACGGAAACTGGTGCCTATTTTGGTCATCTTTCTGACTATCACGGCCGTTTCGCTTGCCCTCACCTTTGTTGCCTTGAGTGTCCAATCTTCGGTACGCGCTTATGTGGGAGGCGAAGGTATATGGTCTAAGGCACAGCGCGATGCGGTGTTCTTGCTACAGAGATATGGCCACACTCGCAACCTGGAATACCTGCAAAAGTTCGAGGCCGCCGTCGCCATTCCGCTTGGCGACCGGGTGGCGAGAATCGAGTTGCAGAAATCGAGCTACGACCCCGCCGCCGCGACGCAAGGGTTTATTGACGGGGGAAATCACCCCGATGACATACCGGGTCTGATTATGCTGTTTCGCTGCTGTGCCGAGTTGTCTTTCTTTCAGCCGGTTGTCCGCCTATGGACCCAGGGCGATGCACAGATGGTGGCGTTGCAAAATCTGGCGGGCATCCTGCGCACGCAGGTTGAAGCCGGCGCACCTGCCCACGAAATACAGGCACTATTGAATCAAGTGGAGAGCGTTAACGATACGGTGCGCCCACTAGAAGCAGCCTTCACCGCGGCGCTAGGCGACGTGGCTCGTTGGGTGACGCGGCTGCTGTTCTTTGTCACCAGCGGCATCCTCGCCCTGCTTATTTGCCTTGGCGCGTATGTGTCTACTCGCATACTCAAAGGCATTCGACAGTCGGAAGAACAATTTCGCATGCTCCTAACCACCGCGAGCGACGCCTTGATCGTCGTGGACCGGGATAACGGAACCATATTAGAGGCGAACCAACGTGCCGAGCAGATGGTCGGCCGGTCTGTGGCGACTCTGATCGGATCCCGGTACGTCGATTACCTGCCCCTTCCGCACGAAAAGTTGATCAACATCAATAGGAAAGCGGATACAGTCCCTGTCGTTACGCGTCAAACAATCAGTCACGTTAATGGGCAGCAGATGTCGGTTGAAATAAGTTATAACAACACTGTATGGGGAGATCGGCCCGCGCACCTCGCCATCCTTCGCGACATTTCGGAAAGCATACGGGTAGAACGGGAACTGCGCGTTGCCGCGAACGCCATGAGCCACATGGCCGAGGGCGTGGTCATCACGGATGCGCGATGCCGAGTCGTCTCAATCAATGGGGCGTTCAGCGTAATCACCGGCTACACGCAGGAGGAGGTCATGGGAACGGTGCCAAGCTACCCCGCGTCCCGCCATCACGATGCGGCTTTTTCCCGCTCGATCTGGAAAACCGTACGAAGAACCGGCAACTGGCAGGGTGAAATTTGGAATCGGCGCAAAAGCGGCGAGCTTTATCCTGTAATGCTCAGTATCAGCGCGGTGCAGGATGAGGGTGGCCACTTGACTCATTACGTGGGTGTGTTCAACGATATTTCGACCTACAAGGAGTATGAGCAGCGGCTCCGCCATCTTGCTCATCACGATACGCTTACCGGGTTACCGAACCGAACGGCTTTTGATGATCACTGTGAGAAGGCACTGAATCGCGCCGTGCGCCATGGGACCCAACTGGCGTTATTGTTTATCGATTTGGACGGCTTCAAGGCAGTTAACGACACCTACGGCCATGCGGTCGGCGATATGCTGCTGCAAGCCGTCGCTGGGCGCATCACGGCGTGTTTGCGCGACAAAGATATCGTCGCTCGGATGGGCGGTGATGAGTTCACCGTGCTGCTGGAAGATATCACCGGCGCGGAAAGTGCAATTCTCGCAGCCCGCAAGCTGTTGGCAGCACTGTCGGAAAAGACCCCGTGTGGCGACCGTGAGATTTCCGTATTCGCCAGTATCGGCATCAGCTTATATCCGGACGATGCTGATGACGTGGAAACACTCTTAACTCACGCCGATATTGCCATGTACGAAGCCAAGAACCATGGCCGCAACAACTACCAGTTGTTCTCGCCTGGCATGGCGGTGCCGGCTTCCACTCACTTAACGCTAACCAACGGCCTTAAACAGGCTTTAGACCAAAAACAGTTTGAGTTGCATTACCAACCGTGCGTAGATGTTGAAGGTGGCCACATCACGAGTATCGAAGCACTATTAAGTGGCCTCACCCGACGCTGGGCTCGGTGCCGCCATCCTTGTTCATTCCTGTGGCCGAAGAGATCGGCCTCATCAGTGTGATCGGCGATTGGGTGTTGCGCACTGCCTGCCTGCAGGGAATGGAATGGCGCAGTCGTGGGGTTTTACCGATTCGGATCGCCGTCAATGTCTCCCCGCGCAGTTTCTGGGACTCGGAATTTCCCGCCAACGTTGCCCGTGTCTTGGCTGAAACAGGATGGCCTGCGGATTTACTCTGCTTGGAGATCACCGAAAGCACGATCATGAACCGCGATGACCCGAACAAGATATTGAGACAGCTGAGCGCGATGGGCGTGAAGCTCGCGATCGACGACTTCGGCGTGGGCTATTCATCGCTTAGCTACCTGCAACACTTTTCGGTTGATTACCTCAAGATCGACCGTTGCTTCACCAGCGGCATCCCGGACGACGCCAGCAACCTCGCCATCACTCGCGCGATCATTGCGCTTGCCAAGAACCTAGGCTTGCAGGTGATTGCCGAAGGAGTGGAAAACCAAGCGCAACTGCAGGCTCTGGAAGACGAGGGCTGCGATGAAGCCCAGGGATATTTTTTTAGCAGGCCGGTTACTACGGCGGCCATCGAACATTTGCTTAGGAAAGGGGTTCTCGTAGAAAGGTCGAATCTGCGCGTAGAGTAACTGAATGCTTAACTATTGAGGGCAGTGGAGCTAGATCCACGCAGCGTGTATGCGTGCATACTAGTGCGGGTCAAGCGTAGCGCAAATCTTTTAATACTAATGCCAACCTCTTGGTGGCAGCTAAAGCATTGTGTGCGAGCATCTCGCGCCGATATTATCGCCGCACAAAGGCGCAGCGATACTACCAAGATTTGGCTTACGCTAATCTACAACCAGTGACGATGATCAGGCGGCGGCAAGGCTATCCATACGCACAAATAGCTCACTGTTTTCGCGCTCAATCCGCCTAGCAAGAATAGCGATCACTTGTTTCACTGATAAAACCATCGGCATTATTGCGCATCTCACATGCAGTCCATTTGGTGTAATAGCCAGTGAACGCGCCAGCAATACCTCCCATTTCTTCCATAGGGTGCTTCGCCATTGAGCGTACTTTCGCATCATCGGAGTTCATTAAAGAAGGATAGAGTCCCTTGTCTTCCCTGGCCAAATGAACGTTCACCTATCCGGCCATTTTCGCCAAAAGGAGCCGCACCTGCTGCACCTCGGCGGAAATGCGCACTCGGTCCAATTTCACACTAACCTCCTGTACTAAAGCAACAATATTTTCGTGCTGTTTGCGATACTGCGCAGTGCAACTCATTAACTTCTCCCGCTAAATTGACAAGTAAATTGATGAAAAGATCTATCTCACAATGTACCCAGTCATGTTAACAACTATAAATTTTATTTATTTTAATCAATATATTGTAGGCGTTTTTTATTGTGCGACATTCGATAAACTTGCGCTGCATGGCGTATGCTTGAGCATTCTCGAGCCGGCACAAAGCGATGCGATCTTCGTCCAAGGCTACCTGCTGGAGACAACGACCGCGTTTCTTCACAATACGCGAGCTAAACCATTTGCTTGTCCTGGTGTGCGCCCATAGAATGATGCGATGCCAGGTAAAACTACACGCATGCCCCAGCCGAAATTCTTTCAAGATACTATTGCGATCGTCTACGATTTCGACGGAACGCTGTCGCCGCAGCCGATGCAGGAATATACCGTTCTGCCGAAAATCGGCGTCGACGCAAAGGCTTTTTGGGCGCGAGTCAATCAAGAGTACGAGGAGACGGGTTCCGACTCCATGTTGGTGTACATGCGCTTGATGTTGCGCGAGGCGAATGCCCGGGAGGTATCCATCAAGCGCGAGGACTTTGCGACATTGGCGAAGTCCATTGAATATTTTCCGGGTGTCGAGACATGGTTCACTCGCATGAATACCTATGTCAAAAAACGCAGTGCCGGAAAGGTGAAGGTGCAACATTACATTATTTCCGCCGGTCAAAAGGAAATCCTGGAAGGGGTCTCGATCCGGAAACACTTCAAACAGATCTATGCATCGGAATATCACTTTGATCACAACGGTGTTGCGGATTTCCCCAAGGTGCTAATCAACGACACGACCAAGACGCAATTTTTGTTTCGCGTGAACAAAGGCCGCGAAATATTGAACCAGTCAATCAACGAGCATATGCCTGAACACCAGCGCCCCATCCCGTTCTCCCATATGATCTACATCGGCGACGGCATGAGCGATGTGCCTTCCATGGCGCTCACCAAAAAAAATGGCGGTCACACGATCGCGGTTCACGACCCGAGGAAAAAAAGCGGCAAAGACCAATGCATCAGCTTGATGCGTGCCAAACGGGTGGACTTTATCGCGCCCGCCGATTACACCAAAGGCAGCAAACTCGAAGCCCGCGTTGAGCTAGTTCTCGACTCGATTATTACCGACATTGCCTACGAAAAAGAAGTGTTCGACTGCAAGCTCGAGCATCGCTTGATCGATTCTTGATGAATCCCTTGTTGTTTAACGCGCTGAGGCATTTGTCCCACGAGGAATTTCGCTCGGGCCCGGACATTGCCGCAGCGCTGGGCGTTTCAAGATCAACCTTATCCAAGGTGCTCGCCGAAGCCGATCAATTGGGCGTTGAGCTTTATCGCGTTCACGGGCGCGGCTACCGGTTGGCCGAGCCGCTGGACTGGCTGAATATGGCCGATGTTATGGGGACGCTAGGTCCCGCTGCGAAGCGGTTTGATCTCGAAATCGTTGACCTCCTAGTGTCCACTAATGCCGAGTTGATGGCGCGCGCGGCATTGGGTTCGCCGAGTGGGTCGACGTTGGTCGCGGAATATCAAAGTGGGGGACGGGGCCGGCGTGGTAGGGCCTGGTTAGCGCCATTGTGCGGCGGGCTAACCTTTTCACTGCTGTGGCGCTTTAATCAAGGTGCTGCGCAGCTGTCGAGTTTGAGCCTGGCGATTGGCGTTGCCGTGGCGCGGGCGTTGCACGAAATCGGCGTGGCGGACGCGCAACTGAAATGGCCGAACGACATCGTCCATCATTTTCGCAAGCTCGGTGGCATTTTGATCGAACTATCGGGTGATTTGCTTGGGCCCACGACAGCCGTGATCGGCGTGGGCGTCAACATAAAACTCAACGAGCCAACCTTGTCACTGATTGATCAAGCGGCTGTTGATATGACGAATATATTGGAGTCAGTGCCTACACGCAGCGTAATGCTCGCTAAATTGATGTTGCATCTAAGCCAAGTGTTGCCGCAGTTCGAAGTGGAAGGGTTTGCGCCATTTCGTGACGAATGGCTCAAGTCCCATGCATATCAAAATCGTGCCGTGCGGATGTTCCTTCCGCGCAATGCGGTGGAGGAGGGCGTGGTGATCGGCATTGGCGATGATGGCAGCCTGTTGGTTCGCGGAATGGGCGGAATCAAGCCTTACACGGTGGGTGAAATCAGTTTGAAAGCGGCGGCATGATTTTGGCAATCGACGCCGGAAATACGCGCGTGAAATGGGGTTGTCACGAGCAAGGAAAATGGCTGGAAACGGGCGTGGTTGCTCATTCTGACGTTACTCAACTTGCCGCAAAATGGCGTTCATTCCCGTCACCTGATTGGATCATGATTTCGAACGTAGCGGGTGAGGGGATGCAGCGTTCACTCGCGCAACTTCTTGGAGAATTTTCCGCTCAGCCGATTTGGGTGAAACCCGAACGAGAACGCGCGGGCGTAAAGAATAGCTACGATGACCCCAGGCGCTTGGGGAGCGATCGCTGGTGTGCGCTGATCGCTGCCGGCCAAGTGCAGCCGGGGCCTGTGCTGGTCGCAAACGCGGGCACCGCGCTGACGGTGGATGCGCTGACGGCAAAGGGCGAATTCATTGGCGGACTGATCGTGCCGGGGTTGCGTTTGATGTTGCAGTCATTAACGACTGGCACGGCCCATGCTCACGCGAGCCACGGTGAATTTAATGTCTTTCCTACAAATACTTTGGACGCGATTTACTCGGGCGCCATGCAGGCGGCCCTTGGTAGTATCGAACGAATGGCTACTGCGCTGGCTGCCAGGGAAAAGCACCCAGTGAGCTGTATCATGAGCGGTGGCGCAGCGAATCTGCTACTGCCACACCTCTCCGTTCCGGTTCGTGAAGTGAAGCATCTGGTGTTACAGGGCTTAATTGTTCTGGCGGAGCAAACGATGTGAGGGTGTTATTTCTGATTCTGCTGCTCGCGAATCTTGCGCTGGCGGGTGCCGCTTACTGGGCAACCTCGCAGGTACCGGCGCCGCCGCGCGCGGAGTTGAATCCTGCGAAGGCGAAACTGCTGGATCCGAATCAATCTGATGCTGTGATACCGGCCGACGCTAAAGATCCATCGGACCCGCAACGCCAATAACGCTAAACACGGACGACTATAGATTAGCGCACGACTATGACCGGTGCCAATTGCGTTGCTTTCTCGATTCGGTTTGACGCGTTGCGCGCTTCGGCGGCGCTGCCGTAGGGTCCGCTGCGCACCCGATACAAACCGCCTGAGAATGAGGCCTGGAGCGCATCTCCAGGCCATGCACTATCGCTTTTGAGCTTCTGTTGGAAGCTGTCGGCACTGGCTTGAGTGGTAAACGCACCTAACTGTAGATACGTGCCGCTCGCCGCGCTGGGCGCACCCGCCATTACGCTTTCTACCTCCACTTCAGCGCTGCCTTGTTGCGCGTAACCCAACTTGTACGCCGCCGCGTAAGATAAATCGATCAAGCGCTCGCGGCGAAACGGGCCGCGATCATTGACGCGCACGATCACGGTTTTATTGTTCTGCAAATTCCGAACGCGAACGTAGCTCGGGATCGGCAAGGTCGTATGCGCACCTGTCATTTGATACATGTCGTAAGTCTCGCCGGAGGCCGTGGCTTTGCCGTGATAGCGACGTCCGTACCAAGACGCCACGCCGCGGGCTTTGTAGTTTTGATTCGTCGCCAGCGGCGCGTAACGCTCACCCAATGCGATGTAGGGCTGGTTGGCAGAGCGGTGTGGCGGCTCCGTTTTTGGAACCGCATCGGGAATGCTGTCCAGATTCGCCGGCGGGTGGTCGCCCGGGCCATCGTCCAGGTAATAGCCGCCCGATTTTGCAGTGGTCTGATCGGAGCGCGGTGGCAGTGGTTCCGATTTCGCAACCGGGGTAGGCGGCTTGATGAATGGCGGCACAGAACTTGTCGGTGGCGCACTGGCGCAGCCGAATAGCAAAGTTGCAGCGAGTAGCGATATTTTTGTTGTACGCGTGATCATGTTTGCACTAATTTTTTCTGGCTGTGAATACCCATCAGTATACCCAGGCCAAGCAATATTGTGACGAGTGCAGTGCCGCCGTAACTGACCAATGGCAAAGGCACGCCAACTACCGGCAGTATGCCGCTCACCATGCCCATGTTGACGAAAGCATAGGTGAAGAAGGTGAGCGTCAATGAACCCGCCAACAGGCGGCCGAACAGATTGCCTGCACCGTAGGCGATCATCATGCCGCGCACGATCAGCGCAAAATATAAAGTAAGCAGAATGATATTTCCAATCAAGCCAAATTCTTCGCCATAGACTGCAAAGATAAAGTCAGTGGTGCGTTCCGGGAGAAAATCTAAGTGGGTTTGGGTGCCGTTCATCCAGCCTTTTCCGCTGATGCCGCCGGAACCGAGGGCTATCGTAGACTGAATGGTGTGATAGCCTGCACCCAACGGATCTTGCGCGGGGTCCAGCAGCGTCAAAATCCGTTGCCGCTGATAGTCGTGCATGAGTGACCACGCTGGGAACATGCCTGCACCGGCAAGCACCGCCAAACTGACCAATATCTTCCAGCTCAACCCCGCCAAAAACAGCACATAGAAACCCGACGAGGCGATGAGTAAACCCGTGCCCAGGTCCGGTTGTTTCACGATCAGTAACATGGGTACCGCCAGCAAGACCGCGGCGATTAGAAAATCCCACAGCCGGATGTTGGCTTCGCGCCGATGAAAATACCACGCTAACATCAGTGGCATGGCGATCTTCATCAGCTCCGAAGGCTGGATGCGCGTGACGCCTATATTCAGCCAGCGTCGCGCGCCATGACTGACTTCGCCGAACAGCGCGACACCGATCAACAACACCACCCCGACTACATAGACCGGTAGCGCGACCTGGATCAAATACTGAGTGGGAACCAGCGAGATTGCCCACATTAGAGTGATCGCGATTGCTAGATTCCTAACCTGATCTAACACCTTACCCCCATCCTCGCCTGCCGCGCTGAATAACACCGTTAGCCCGCAGCCGATTAACAGCAACATGGGCGCGAGCAGGCCCATATCAAGCGGCGCGAACACACGGGCCAACAATCGCCTAATCATGCTCTTCCTCGTCGCTGGCTTCTTCGATTTGGCTCGCGGGCACCTTGCCCAACAAATAGTAGTCGAATACCTGCCGCGCAATGGGCGCAGCGGTCGAGCCGCCGTGGCCGCCGTTTTCTATGACCATTCCTAGGGCAATGGTGGGGTGATCAGCGGGCGCAAAAGCAATGAATAAGGCGTGGTCACGATTACGTTCGTCAATTTTTTTCTCGTCATAGCGCTCGCCTTGTTTCATGCCGACCACTTGGGCGGTACCGGTCTTGCCGCCAAAGGCATACTCGGCGCCGGCTGCCGCACGAGCCGCCGTTCCACCTGGCTGTGTGACCGCAACCATCGCTTCACGAACCAGCGCAATGTCTTCAGGCTTAAAGTCAAAGGGCCGTTCGGTTGGGTAGGTAATCAGTGTGGTTTCCCCCGTTCGACTGTTTTGTATGGCTTTGACCAGATGGGGTTTTACGGTATTGCCTTGATTGGCGAGTATTGCCGTAGCCTGGGCGAGTTGCAACGGAGTGACCAGCGTATATCCCTGCCCGATACCCGTGATCACGGTTTCACCGGGATACCAGACCTGCTTAAAGCGTTTTTGCTTCCAGGCTCTGGAGGGCAGATTGCCGCTAATTTCATCTTCTACGTCGATGCCGGTCTTTTGACCAAAACTAAATTTGCCAAGAAATTCGTTGATCTTATCGATGCCGAGTTCGTTTGCCAGGCCGTAATAATAGGTATCACAGGAGATGACGATGGACTTCTTTAGGTCAACGGAGCCATGGCCACCGGAGCGCCAGCAGCGGTAGTGGTGCGATGATCCTGACAGGACAAAATAGCCTGGGTCAAATATGGTTGTCGCCGGGGTGCGTTTGCCGTAGTACAAGCCGGCCAGCGCCATGAATGGTTTGATAGTCGATCCAGGTGGATAGACGCCACGCAGCGCGCGATTGGTGAGCGGCTTGTCAGGCGAGTTGTTATAATCGTCCCAACTGATTTGATCAATGCCGTCGACGAATAGATTAGGGTCATAGCCTGGCTGACTGACTAAGGCCAATATCTCGCCATTATTCGGGTCAATCGCTACCAACGCGCCGCGATACTTGCCAAAGGCTTTTTCCGTGATTTGTTGCAGCTTCAAATCAAGACTCAAAACGAGATTGTTCCCCGCTACGGGTTCATCGCGGCTCAATACGCGTACTGCGCGGCCGCTGGCATCGATCTCAACCTGCTCAAAGCCCGTTTGGCCGTGAAGCTCTGCTTCATGGGCTTCCTCAACGCCGATCTTACCGAGGTGATCTGAGCCGCGATAATTCGACAATTTATCCCGAGCTTCTAGATTCTCTAGGTCTTTGTCGTTGATGCGCCCGATATAACCCACTACATGAGATGCCGTGAGTCCTTGCGGGTAATTTCGAAATAGTTTTGCGTTGATGTCGACGCCGGGGAAGCGAAAACGGTTCGCGGCGAAGCGCGCTACTTCCGCTTCGCTCAGCCGGTTTTTGATCGGCAAGCGCTCTAACCGGTGGCTCTCCTCGCGGAGTTTTTTAAAACGTCTGCGGTCTCGCGGCGTAATGTCGATAAGTGTGGCAAGTGCATCTATGGTTTCATCTACACTAGCCACCTTGGAGGGTGTAATTTCCAAGGTGTAAGCGGAAAAATTATTGGCTAGCACGATGCCTGAACGATCAAGAATCAGACCGCGATTGGGCACTACCGGAACGATGGACATACGGTTGTTTTCCGCTAGCGTCTGGTAGTGATCGTGTTGCACCACCTGGAGAAAATAAAAGCGCGTCGCCAAGGTTCCGAACAAACCGAGGACGACAAAGCCACAAAACCAAACGCGCAGGCGAAAGCCGTGGAGTTGCTGATCGGGAAACCCGGTGGAGGCCATTAATTAATAGTGGGTTGAAAAAGTGGCGAGCGCCGCTAAGACAGGGCGCGAGAGATAAAAAAAACGGCGCTTACACGCAAATAAGAGAGTATTTTTCTGTCTATTGCGGCGCAGGATTGGCAAGCGCAGTAGTTTTTTAACATGCTTTAATCCTTGTTCGCGTTCGCCGCCAGGATTTGCGGATATTCCAGCGCAATGGAAATTGCCGGCCAAAACAGGGTGCCGACAAAACTCGCCAGGAAATATCCCCAGCCGGGAAAAGTAGTGGAGAGAAAAAGATGCGTGATGACCACCAGTACTTGGCTGGCAAGCAAGATAGCAAGTACATGTAATGCCTGCTGCCAGAGCTTAAATTTTAAGATGCGTAGCCGCAACACTAGGGTGAAGAAAATCGCCATTGTGTATGCCAATGCATGTTGCCCAAGAATATTGCCATCGGCTACATCCACCAGTAGCCCGATGATAAAACCCGCCAAAAAGCCGCCATATCTTGGGTGATGGATGCACCAGTAGATCAGAACAATAAGTGGCAATTCGGGTCGCAGGAATATGAGCGAGCCACCGGTCGGTAGTAGGTAGATCAAAAAGGCCAATAGCAAGGAGACAAAAACTAAGCGCGCACTGGGCGGGTCTCGCAAGACATCTTTCGGATCGGCAATCAGGCTCATTGTGGCGCTCGCAGTGACGTCGGCCGGCCGGATTTGCCCGGTGCTGATTTCTTGGGCGCGGCTTCTGGTTCAACCACTGGTTTCGCCGCCCCTGTCAGGTTAGTTAGCACGAGTACATGACGATCCTGCTCCACACCGCCACTTGGTGTACAGGTGATCTTGGCGAATGAATGGGTAGCGTTACGTTCAATATTGGTGACTTTCGCCACTAATAAACCGACCGGATAAGTCCCGTCTATTCCCGATGTGACTAACACGTCGCCATTCCGTACATCGGCGTTGACTGGCACAAAGGGCATATCCAGCGTGCCTTCGCGGCCATTGCCGAAGACCACTGCGCGCAGGCCATTGCGGCTGACCATCACAGGAACCGCTTGGTTCTTGTCGGTTAGCAAGGTTACTTCACTCGTAAACGGGAATACGGCAGTGACTTGCCCTAACACGCCTTCGGCGCTGATTACTGCTTCACCAAGTTGGACATTGTCTTTGACGCCTTTATCCACCACGACTTTGCGGCTAAAGGGATTGCGCCCGCTGTGGAGAATTTCCGCGAGGGTACTGCTTTCCTTAATGGCCTGCCGCGCCCCCAACAGCCTGCGTAGGCTGGCGAGTTCGCTTTCCATCAAGCTTAATCGCTGTAGGCTTTCCGACTTCTGCAACAGCACTTGTTTAAGCTCGGTATTTTCTTCCTTGAGCTTGTTCTGTGTGACGAAAAAATCGCTGATTTGGGTTATAACTTGACCCGGCGCAAGGGCCGTCTGCTGCAATGGATAAGTGATTGCGGCAATGCCGGAGCGCGCTAAACGGAGAGCATGGAAACGTGCATCGGCAACCATGAAGGCCAACGCCAACACGGAAAAGAATAACAGACGTACAAAGGGAGAGGGACCGCGATAAAAAAATTCAGGCTGCCGGGTGACCATACAAAACGACGCGATCTCCAGCTAGGACAGGCATTTGACTACACACGTTGAAGTTTTCGTATATTAATCGTTGGTGAAGACGTTGCCGAGCTTGTCCATCTCTTCCAGTGCCCGTCCGCAGCCGCGCACCACACAAGTGAGCGGATCATCGGCCACGATCACCGGCAAGCCGGTTTCCTCGACGAGCAGGCGATCCAAATCCCGCAACAACGCTCCACCGCCTGTCAGCACCATACCTTTTTCCGCGATGTCCGCGCCAAGTTCTGGAGGGGTTTGCTCTAGCGCTTGCTTGACCGCACCCACAATGTTGTTGAGTGGGTCGGTCAGAGCCTCGAGGATTTCGTTCGATGAAATAGTAAAGCTGCGTGGAATACCTTCCGCGAGATTACGACCTTTTACTTCCATCTCCTTCACTTCGGAACCGGGGAACGCCGAGCCAATTTCTTTTTTGATTGCCTCCGCAGTGGCCTCGCCGATCAACATACCGTAATTGCGGCGAATGTAATTGATGATAGCCTCGTCGAATTTGTCGCCACCGACGCGCACGCTGGAGGCGTATACGATTCCGCCCAGCGAGATCACGCCGACTTCCGTGGTGCCGCCGCCGATATCCACCACCATGGATCCCGTCGGGTCTGCTACCGGCAAGCCCGCACCGATGGCGGCCGCCATCGGCTCTTCAATCAGGTACACCTGTCGCGCACCGGCACCGAGGGCGGATTCTTTGATGGCGCGGCGTTCCACTTGCGTTGAGCCGCAGGGCACGCAGATGATGATGCGCGGGCTGGGGGCCAACATGCTGGAATTGTGTACCCGCTTAATGAATTGCTTAAGCATTTGCTCGGTGACGGTGAAGTCGGCGATCACGCCGTCCCTCATCGGCCGAATCGCCGTGATGTTCCCCGGGGTGCGGCCCAACATTTGTTTGGCCGCAAGGCCTACGTCTAGGATCATTTTTTTACCGTTCGGACCGCCTTCCTGTCGGATGGCCACGACGGAAGGCTCATCCAAGACGATGCCCTTACCGCGAACGTAAATGAGAGTGTTGGCCGTGCCAAGATCAATGGCCAGGTCAGTCGAGAAAAAACCGCGCAAAAAACCGAACATGTCGAATTCGCCTGCAAAAGCTTAAAGAATCGTTAGGCGGTATGATACTCTAATGTCTTCAAAGAATTAAAGCGCTAGCGCACTATTTTTGAGCATTTTCTATGGAATTAACCCCATCTGACATTAAACGCATCGCGCGACTCAGTCGAATCGCGGTAACGGATCAGGAAACAGAAATCATACGCAGTGAGCTTGGCGGCATATTCAAGCTCATCGAGACCATGCAGGCTGTCGACACAAATGGTGTAGAACCCATGTCCCACTCCCAAGCCATGGTGCAGCGGTTGCGTGACGACGAAGTGACCGAAATCGATCAGCGCGAATTGTTGCAAAGCATTGCTCCTCAGGTCGAAGCGGGGCTGTACCTGGTTCCGAAGGTGATTGAATAGCGCGCTCTTTCAAGCATCGGCGTCCGCAGTTTTCGCGGTCGAGTATTTCTAGTCATAAACTCATTTCATGTTGAATTCCAGTCTAAAAGAACTTTCCACGGCGCTCGCGAACCGCAAACTATCCAGCGTCGAGCTGACGCAGCTTTTCATAGCTCGGATCGAGGCGTGGAATCCTGTGCTGAACGCTTTCATCACCACCAACCCAGAGGTAAGCTTTTTGCAGGCCCGGGACGCCGATCGCCGTCTGGCGGAAGGTCGTGGCCACGTCCTGACCGGCATTCCCATTGCCCACAAGGATATTTTTTGCACCAAGGGTTGGCGCACCACCTGTGGTTCGAAGATGCTGCATAACTTTATTTCGCCCTACGACGCCCACGTCATCGAGCAATATAACCAGGCGGGTGCGGTGATTATCGGCAAGACCAACATGGACGAATTCGCCATGGGCTCATCGAACGAGACATCGTACTTTGGCCCGGTGAAGAACCCCTGGGATGTCGCGGCTGTTCCCGGCGGAAGCTCGGGTGGTTCAGCGGTGGCAGTCGCCGCGCGGCTTGCGCCAGTTGCAACGGGCACCGATACGGGCGGCTCAATTCGCCAACCGGCCGCGCTGTGCGGGATCACGGGCTTGAAGCCCACCTATGGCCTATGTTCGCGCTATGGCATGATCGCCTTTGCATCGAGCTTAGATCAAGCCGGTCCGATGGCGAAAAGTGCCGAGGACTGCGCGATTTTGCTCAATACTATGGTGGGTTTTGATACGCGCGATTCCACTAGCATTGATCGACCGAAAGAAGATTACACCCGCGACCTCGCACAACCGTTGACAGGCTTAAGAATCGGTTTGCCAAAAGAATATTTCGCAACCGGGCTGAGCGAAGAAGTGGGTAAGGCCGTTGAGGCTGCCCTCACCGAATATCGCAAACTCGGCGCCGTGACGGTCGATGTATCGTTACCGAAGACGGAATTGTCCGTGCCTGTTTATTACGTGCTGGCGCCCGCAGAGGCGTCGAGCAACTTGTCGCGTTTCGACGGCGTGCGTTATGGCTATCGCGCGAAAAACTACGACAATTTGCTGGACATGTATGAAAAAACCCGCGCCGAAGGCTTTGGCGCAGAGGTGAAGCGCCGCATATTAATCGGTGCTTACGTGCTGTCCCACGGTTATTACGATGCCTATTATTTGCAAGCGCAAAAAATACGTCGGATCATCGCCAATGATTTTACCGAAGCCTATAAAAAATGTGATGTCATCATGGGCCCAACATCTCCATCGGTGGCGTTTAATTTTGGCGCGAAGAGCGGCGATGCCGTTGAAATGTATTTGAACGATATTTATACCATCGCCGTTAACCTGGCGGGTCTGCCCGGGATGTCCATACCGTGCGGGTTTTCAGCCAGTGGCCGTCCTGTCGGTCTACAAATTATCGGCAATTATTTTGGCGAAGCTAAAATGCTCAACATCGCCCAGCAATATCAGCAGGCAACCGATTGGCATCAGCGCATGCCCGCACTTGCCAAGGGAGTCGCGTGATGGCTTGGGAAATTGTGATCGGGCTGGAAACCCACACGCAACTCACCACTCAATCAAAGATGTTCTCAGGCGCATCGACGGCGTTTGGTGCCGCACCCAACACACAAGCTTGCGTCGTGGATATTGCGCTTCCCGGTGTATTGCCCGTCGCTAATCGTGGTGCGGTCGAGCGCGCGATTCGATTTGGCCTAGCGGTCGGTGGGGCCATTGCGCCTCGCTCCATTTTTGCGCGCAAAAATTACTTCTATCCTGACTTACCTAAGGCGTATCAAATCAGCCAATACGAGCTGCCCATCATATCCGGTGGCTGCCTCACGATTGCTACGCCGAGTGGTGAAAAGACGGTACACCTGACCCGCGCCCACCTTGAGGAAGACGCTGGAAAATCGCTGCATGAGGATTTGCACGGGTTGACGGGGATTGACCTGAATCGCGCCGGAACGCCGTTGCTGGAGATCGTCTCGGAGCCCGAACTGCGCGGCTCGCAAGAAGCCGTCACCTATGCAAAAGCGCTCCATGGGCTAGTGCGTTGGCTAGGCATTTGCGACGGCAACATGCAGGAAGGCTCGTTTCGCTGCGATGCCAACGTATCGGTTCGCCGTGTCGGCGACGCGCAATTGGGCACGCGTTGCGAAATCAAGAATCTCAACTCGTTCCGTTTCATGCAGCGCGCCATTGAATACGAAGCGCAACGCCAGATCGACATTATCGTAGAAGGCGGGCGGATTGTTCAAGAGACACGTCTTTACGATCCAGACAAAGATGAAACGCGCTCCATGCGCTCCAAAGAGGATGCCCATGACTATCGCTATTTTCCCGATCCGGATTTGCTGCCCATCGAAGTGACGCCGGCCTGGATCGCGGAAGTACGCGGCCAAATGCCGGAATTGCCGCAAGCCATGCGCGAGCGATTCATCGCGGATCACGCTTTACCGCAACATGACGCGACGATGCTGACCGCCTCTTTCGAGGTGGCGCAGTATTTCGAAGCACTGCTTAAGGCCGTGGGCGGCGAGGCTAAGCTCTGTGCCAATTGGGTAATCGGTGAACTTGCCAGCGCCCTGAACGAGGCCAACCTCGACATCGGCGACAGCAAGATTTCCAGTGGGCGACTTGCAGGGCTTATTCGACGTATTCACGACGGCACCATTTCGGGAAAGATCGCCAAAGAAGTGTTCGCCCTCATGTGGGATCAAGACCAAGACGCGGACGCAATTATCGACGCGCGCGGGCTAAAACAGATTTCCGATAGCGGCGCGCTGGAAAAAATCATCGACGATATCTTGGCTACAAACGCCGGCCAGGTCGCGGAGTACCGCGGCGGCAAAGAAAAGGTGTTCGGCTTTTTGGTGGGTCAAGCAATGAAAGCAACGCAGGGCAAAGCCAACCCTCAGCAATTAAACGATATGTTGAAACAGAAGTTGGCTCTGTAGTGCTGGCCTCATCTAGTGATCAGTAATTCTTGCTGGCTTCAAACCGGTTACGCTTAACGCGAATTCCCTCGATATCGAAGCTGCCGTCGGATTTTAGTGGGCACGAAGCCTTTAAATTCACAAACTCGCCGGTCCGTCTTCTGACCCGTGTTTCAAGGACGAGTTCCGCCTGCTGAGCTTCGCGTTTAATTTCGGCATACACCGCGTAGGCGCGTCCCCCCAGCGTTTCTTGCCATTTCTCTAGACAGTCGGAAGCCAACTGGCCATTGACCTCTACCCAGGTTGGAATCGCGTACTTGTCGGTAGGCTTGCCAGCGGTGGCATTGGAGGCAGCTTTCACATCGCGAAAGCGACGCTTATCCTCAGAATATTTATACACGACCTTCGTCTTGTCCTTCTCGAGTAAATTGATTGAGACCTCAAGTTCCGCAATTTCTTTTTCACTCGCGGCGATGTCCCTAGTGAGTGCGTTTGGCGCGCCCGGGGCCCTTTTCTTCTTCTGAGATTTTCCCGCTGCCACGTGAAATTCCAATTCCTTATTCTGGTCTGCAATATACTGTTGCAGGTATTTGATTCGGTCGCGAGCGAGATAGATTTTGCCGTCGTAAGGCTCGAGCGATCTATCACGCGCCAAGTCGATTTCACCCTCAATGGCAAAGGTTGCCAACAACAAATCATCTTGGCGTTTTTGCTCTTTAGCTTTCGCTGCTTCTTCCTTTTGCCGCCATTTTTCTTGCTCTCTCGCCTCGATTTCCGTGGGCGTCAGGGCACGATCGGTTTTCTTGGTCACCACACCGCGTTTATCGATCTGGGTATTCGCTTGTTTCGAATATTGCGGGGGCAGCGTGTCGCTGTAATGCGTGACGCCCTTTTCATCGACCCACTTGTAAGTGCCTGCAGCCATTGCTTGCATGGCGAACGGCATGAGCAATGCGCAAACTACGCTAAGACGGCGGATCACCATGTCGTGACTATTGGATGCCATAGGCAACACGATAGGCAAGGACTGCTTCGAGGACGGAGCCGTGTTCAGGCTTGCCGGCCAGAAACTCAATCAGATCGTCGAGGGTGGCAACACTGGTGACGGGAATGCCGAAATCCCGCTCTACCTCTTGCACGGCGGAAAGTGCGGACGTTAAACCACGCTCCATACGATCCAGCGCGATGACCACGCCAGCAGGTTCGGCGCCATTCGCACGGATCAGCTCGACGGATTCGCGAACGGACGTTCCCGCGGAAATCACGTCGTCGATAATCAGCACTCGGTTCCGTAACGGCGTGCCGATGATCGTGCCGCCCTCACCATGATCCTTGGCCTCTTTACGGTTGTATGCGAACGGGACCGCCCGATGATTCAGTTCAGCAAGCGCCATTGCGGCACCGCTCGCAAGGACAATGCCTTTGTATGCCGGACCAAACAACATATCGTAGCCGATCCCGGAAGTTTTTATTGCTTGCGCGTAGTAGCGCGCGAGGGTAAGCAGCGAAAGCCCGTCATTGAACAAACCCGCGTTGAAAAAATAGGGCGACAAACGTCCCGCCTTAGTTTTGAATTCACCAAAGCGAATCACGTTATGCGTTACCGCGAATGCGATAAACTCTTTACGGAAGTCAGACACGAACCGCTGAGGCCATTGCTACCCTGGGAGGCGAATTATGCTACTGGAACAAACCAAATTATATAAATTTTACAATAGTTTGCAATTTATTTTTGTTAATAAAGGTAGGTCGTGAGAGTTATTTCATTGAATTTAAATGGTATACGTTCCGCTTCGACTAAAGGATTTTATACTTGGCTCGCACAGCAAAATGCGGATTTCGTTTGTCTGCAAGAGCTTAAAGCCCATGGGACTGACCTAGATGAGCAAATGCTTGCTCCTTCGGGTTATCACAGCGCGTTTCATTATGCCGAAAAGAAGGGCTACAGCGGCGTCGGACTTTATTCGCGTCAAAAACCCAACAAAAACACCTTGGGTGTCAGCATACAATCGATTGATTGCGAAGGCCGTTTTTTGCGCGCGGACTTTGCCAATTTATCCATCGTCTCGCTCTATCTGCCCTCGGGCTCGAGCGGGCCGGAACGGCAGGCGGCCAAGTTTGCCTTCATGGAGCAATTTGCGCCGATCCTGAAAAAATTGCGTAAGGAAAAACGCGAAATCATTATTTGTGGCGATTGGAATATTGCCCATAAAGAAATCGACCTAAAAAATTGGCGCTCCAATCAAAAAAATTCTGGGTTTTTACCGGAAGAGCGCACGTGGTTAAGTCAGGTATTTGATGAATGCCGTTGGGTGGATGTATTCAGAACGCTCAATCGAGAATCCGAGCAATACACGTGGTGGTCCAGTCGTGGTCAGGCTTGGGCGAAAAATGTGGGGTGGCGAATTGATTATCAGATTGCCACCCCCGGAATTGCCGCCAAAGCCCGGGCGGTAGCTATCTATAAAGCTGAACGATTTTCCGATCACGCGCCGCTGACGATCGATTACGATTACGAGCTTTAGCCGTTCCAAAAAATCATCGGCCTGAGAGCCTAATCCAGCGCGCTTGTTGGCGATGCATGTCTGAAGAGCCACTCTGGTATTTCTTCTCCAGGCATGCCTTCTGCGTTTACTTTTTTTCACTCCACGGCGCAACTTTTAACAGCAACAACATGCCGGGCACCGCGAGAAAAAAGCACAACCAGAAAAAATTCAGCCAACCGAGTCGCTCTACCAACACGCCGGTGAAGGCGTTGATGACGGTGCGCGGCAACGCCGCCAAGCTGGTGAACAGCGCAAACTGCGTGGCGGTGTATGCTGGATTGGTCGCACGGGCGATGAAGGCCACGAATGCCGCGGTGCCGAGGCCGACACCGACGGCTTCAAAGCCAATGGCGAGCGCCAGCGCGACTTTATCGTGAGGAAATTTTGTCAGTGCCGCAAAGCCTAAAATGGACGCCATTTGCGCCACGCCAAACAGCCACAACGCGCGATTAATGCCCAGCTTCAGCATCCATAGGCCACCGATTAATCCGCCAACAATGCTCGGCCACAGGCCGGCGTTTTTAGCGATCAGACCGATTTCCGTTTTGCTAAAACCCATGTCGATATAAAACGGCGTGGCGAGGGCCGTCGCCATGCTATCGCCGAGTTTGTAGAGGAAAATAAACGCTAACACGATCAGCGCTTGATTCCAGCCGGCGCGACCTATAAATTCTCGGAACGGTTCAACCACCGCTTCGCGCAAGGTTTTTGGCGGAGTGCCGAAAATTTTTGGCTCGTTTACCCACAGCGTCATAGCGATGCCCGGCAACATAAACAATGCGGTGATCAGAAATACTTTGGACCACGGCATGAGATCCGCCAACACCAGCGCCAGCGCGCCTGGCACGAGCCCAGCGACGCGGTAGGCGTTGATGTGTACGGAATTCCCAAGACCCAGCTCCGCATCACTCAAGATTTCACGGCGGTAAGCGTCGAGCACGATGTCTTGACTGGCGCTAAAAAATGCCAGCGCCGTCGCGAGATATGCGATCGTCCACAAATCAAGCTTGGGGTGAAAAAAACCAAACAGCGGAATCGAAACCAGCAGCAATAATTGTGTTGCCAACATCCAGCCGCGGCGTCGTCCCAATAGCGGCAGCGCATAGCG
>JBDSJK010000227.1:0-6528 GCA_039917535.1 Burkholderiales bacterium | reverse complement strand
GTACACTATTTCAAAGATATGCTTTTTACACGCGTTATGAAAATTTTCTCCCTGATGGAATTCAGGTTTCGCTTGCGTGCCACAATACCTTCACGTTCAATAAATTGGTGTGTTTAAATTTTACTATCGATTCACCACGGAGTAACAAACATGATTACGCTCTACGAACATCCGCTTTCGTCTTACGCCATGAAAGTCAAGATCGCCCTGGCGGAAAAGGGCATCGAATTTCAAGCCATCGTCCCCACGGGAATGATGGACGGCAAAACCGAAGGCGCCTTTGTGCAAGCCAGTCCGCGCGCCGAGATCCCCGCCTTGATCGACGGCGACACCAAGATATTCGACTCCACCATCATCATGGAATATCTGGAAGACAAGTGGCCCAATCCTGCGTTGCTACCCAAGTCGCCGGCGCAGCGTGCGCGCGTGCGCATGATCGAAGACGTGATGGATTCGCTGTATGAACCCAACAACTGGGGCCTGGGCGAAGTGCTGCGCTTCAAGCGCGCGACCGGGCCGCTGGCCGATCAGCTCGTCGCCTATTCGCGCGCCAGCGTGACGCAGTTACAGGGCTGGCTTGAGCGGCAATTGGGCGGCAAGCCGTGGTTTAACGGCGATAGCTTCGGCTGGGCCGATGTCGCCTGCGCGCCCTACGTGGCACGCTCCGCCGTCTCCGGCCATCCCCCGCCCGCCGGTTCGGCGCTGGCCGGATGGCTGGAGCGCGTGGGCGCGCGGCCCAGTGTGGTCAAGGCCGTGGATCAGATGAAACAAGTCATCGCCAACTTTCCCGACGTGGCCACGATGCTCACCCAAGGCCAGGTTAAGCGGCAGTATCGCGACCATCGCCTGGAATGGATGATCGCTGCCGGCGGGATCTCCGTGGTGCAGGAAGGAATCGAGAAGGGGACGATTCGGTTTAGTCGCTTGCCGGAATGAGCTAAATTCTAAGACAACCGTTTTAAACACAAACGTAACAAGGGGAGGGTAGTATGGTTTCGCGCACTGGCGCAAACCACCACGTCGCTACGATTTCTGAGCCGAAACCAATACCCGATCAATCCAGTTCGGCACCTGCGCTGATGCTGACGCTCGGCCTGCGCTAGACGAACGGCGAAACGGTCTCGAGATCAGTTGCCGGAGGCCCATCGATGACCCGACAAACCCCCGCAAGATCGCGAGTTTTCACCAGGCACTCGGGTGATTGACCGCTCGTTGGCACAGCGCTACAGTCCTGCTTAGCGAAAAAGGGTGTTTGAATTCCTTATTGGCATTTAGTAAATACGCACTTCGACTTTTTATTAACGCCTATTCGGACACAATAATACTGTCTGCTGACGAGTTTTTGGGGCGGGACATCTGCAAGCTTTGAGTCCCTTTTCAGAGGACGAGACGATGTTCTCAACACGATTTGCGCCGTTTAAGATTGTTTTTCTTTTGGCAAGTATTGTACTTGCCTCCCTCGTAGTAGCTGCTGAACCGAAAACAAAGGCTGGGCGCATTGAGGTAGGCGATTTAGCCGAATACACCTCTGGAATGGGCCCTATGGTGGGGGAGGTGATCAGCGCGCCGGACGCCTCGAACTATTACCTGCTTTTGGTTCCAACCGAGGAGCAGGTTCCAATAAACGGCACGAAGCTGCGCCTGATACAACGCGCGGGAGCGGCGAAAGCGCCCTTCAATCCGGGCGATGTCGTTGACGTGCGGGGCAACGGCAACATGGTTCATCGGGCTAGCGTGGTCAAAGTTAACGGCGGCGGGTGCCAAGTAAAGGCTCAGGGTATGGTGGGTTGGGGCGAGTGCAAAAAATTGCGGGTGGTCCAGCAAGGCACTAAGCCGCAAGGCGCTGCGCAGGCTGACACTGAGTAAAGCGCCGAGCCTCCGAGTGCCCCGGCCGCGCCGAGTTCCGGCGCTGCAGATAAGGCTGTACCTTCGAAGCTCATAGCTACTTACGAGAATGCCGACGGTAAAACAGTGCTCGAGTTCTTAGCTAGTGGCAAAGCATATTTCTCGCTTTCTGGCATGACGGCAGACTGCACCCACAAACAGAATGGCAAAAAGATTACTCTCACCTGTGACGGAGAAGACACGGTTTTTACTGTCAATGACGACGGCTCACTCGCCGGTGCGCCCGATAGCTTACTCGCTAGGATGAAGAAGAAACCTTAGCCAGTACGCGCCCGGAAGAAGCAAGCCCGTATGAAACGCAATGAAATACGGGGAAAACACTTACCTCAATTTCGCTCGACTGGGTTACGGCTAGGTGCAATTATGGCGGATGGAAGTAAGCCTTACGCCGCCAGCCTGGGTGGCACGTTATTTGTGCCCACGCTGCAAATAACTCAACGAGTGGGCAATTGATAATGCTATTTGCCCAGCCCTTACTGGGCTGCAACGACACATCATACGGCGCAATGCTGCGCGATTTAGCCCTCGGATTTTAGCAGCCTATCGCGCCACGAGGCAAGCGTGGTGCGGCTTCCAGGGCATGCCTTGCCACGAGCCAATATGGAGGGGCTCTGGGGACTATGCATCAAGCGTTGCAGCCAGGAGAGGGTAGGCACGCTATACTCTCACCTCTAAACTGTCACCCGTAGAAAGAAAATTTGTTTGAATGCATAATTTGAGACGGGGAAATAAATGATTCTAAACACGAGGACGATCGCATGACATCAGCAGCGCGTAGGGTCTTTCTTCGGCGCGTAACTTCGCTGGCGATGGCAGGAGCAACATCCGGCGCAGTCCTAGTGACGCCGCTAAGGGCTTCGGGACAAACGGAAAAAGGAGGTAATGTGGGAGATGTAAAAGCGCTTTTTTTTGATGTATTTGGGACTCTGGTGGATTGGCGCACGGGCGTCGCGCGCGAGGCCAAAACCATCCTCGGCGTACGTGGAATTACCCTTGATTGGCTGGCATTTGCCGATGCGTGGCGGGCGGAGTACCAGCCCGGTATGGAAGAAGTGCGATCCGGTCGCATACCCTTCGCAAAGCTCGACGTGATCCATCGCCGCATGCTGGAACGAATCCGGCCGCGTTTCGCGCTCGAAAAGGTCGAGGAACCGGTATTGCGAGAGCTAAATCTGGCATGGCATCGCCTCGACGCTTGGCCCGATGTGACGGCGGGACTGCACCGCCTGCGGCAACGCTTTCTGCTTGGGCCGGTTTCCAACGGCAATATTTCCCTCATGGTCGATCTGGCGCGGCGGAACGATTTTCGCTGGGATGCGATCCTAGGGGCGGAGATTGCTGGTGATTATAAGCCCAAGCTCCGGGTGTATCAGGCGGCGGCGGAAGCATTGGGTCTCGCACCCGGTCAATGCATGATGGTTGCGGCACATAGCGGCGACTTGAAAGCTGCGGCGGAGGCGGGCTTACGCACAGCCCATGTGGCGAAGCCTGACGAGTTCGGTCCAGATACGGGGGAGCCAGGGCCAACTGTTCCGGTCGATGTCGCCGCACATTCAATGCTAAAACTGGCGGACGCACTTTCCGTTTGAACGAGACGATCAGAGCAGAGGGCACAAACCGACCTTATTACCTGAAACGCTTAAGCGCTGGATAAAACCAAAATGGCAGCGCAGCGATCAGGATGCAGCTAATCGAGACGATGAAACTGGTGAGGTAAGTGCCGCTCAGGTCGAACAGCATGCCACCTAACCAAGCGCCGAACGCTGCGCCGATCAAGTTGGAACCGTACAAGAGCCCGAAGATGGTGGCTCGGCGTGGCCCGGCGAAGTTGCGGTTCGCGATGGCTGAGATGATAGGCCCGCGTGCGCCCATGCTGCCGCCGAAGAAGAAAACGAAACCGGCTAGTAACCAATAGGACGGGTGGCGGCCCAAGGCGATTAGAAACAAAATCCCGGTTAAAGTCATGGCGAAGGTGAGGCTGATGATGCGGCGCGCGCCGTATTTGTCCGCCAGGCTCGCCATAATGATCATCGACGGCACGGAGAGCATGCCGGCAACGCCGTAGGCGGTCGCGGCGGTCATCGCCGTAAAGCCGGCCTCGCGCAAATACACCACGATTTGCACGAATACGCCGAACATCCCGATCGAGGTAAATACATAGACTTGCGTGAGCGACCAAAACAGCGGCGTGCGCAGCGCTGCGCGCACCGTCCATCCGTCAGCGCTACCGGTCGCTGCCTTCGCCTGAGCGGACGTTGTCCCATGGGCGCCGTGCATGATCCGTCCCCACGGTGCTGCGAACGCGGCGAGTGCGGCAAGCGCAAGCACAATGCTCGCAGCGTGATAGAGCATGCGCCAACCGTAGTGCTCCACTACAAATTGCGCTGACGGCACGATGATGAGCATGCCCAGCCCGATGCCCGAATAAACCAGTCCGATGGCGGTCGAGAGTCGTTCGCGGAACCAGCGCGAGACGATCGATGCGGCCGGCACCATCCCGCTTGCGGCAACGCCGACGCCGCAGGTCACGCCTACGAACAGGTAAAACCCCCAGATCGAATCCAGTGTCGCGGCGAACCAAAAGCCAACCGCCATCACCCCGTAGCCGAGCGCATAGACCAAGCGGGGCCCGTATCGGTCGAACAGCGTGCCGATCAGCGGCGACAAGCCGCCTTGGACCAAAAGGTAAATCGAATACACGCCCGTTAACTGCGCGCGTTTCCAGCCGAACTCTTGAGAAAGGGGCAACAGCACCACTGTGTAGGTGTCGACAACACCGCGACCCACTCCATTGGTGATGAAGCAAATGGCGAGCACCACGAGCACGAAGCCGTGAAACTCATGTAAGCCTGCGCGTAAGTTCATCGATTATTTTTAGAGGTGTTGCCTGATTGCAAAATCCAATCCAGCAGACATACAGCGCCGGGGCCGAGTCTTGCATTAATATCCGTTAGCCCCATCCCGTGGGGCGCAGTCCGCTTCGTATGTAGTAGCCTGGGCCACAGCCCTTTTGTACAAATAGCCGTTGGGCTCCGGCGGAAAGCGCGTCGCTGCTCCGCCAGCGTGTTTGCCGCTGCGGTTGTCTTCGTCGATGATATTACGCGGAAAATTTGTTGAGCGGGAATCCGAAAGCTTGTCTGCATAGTCAGTGTTCATGGTACGGCGGTTTAGACGATGCCTCAATTCTATCGGCTGGGCTGGTTCTTGCGAATTGCTGGGGGTATTTCTCTGCCCCGAGTGCAGAACATTTGCACTCACTAGCCTCGATTTTTATGGCATGATCATTGATCGAAAACAAGAAATACATAAAAAATACCGCATAATAAAGACTAAAAAAATTAGTGCTTGGAGTACGATGCGGTGCTCTGCTCCAAGTGCATAAAAGGACATAAAGCATCAATGCTTAAAGCAACGGATTTCTTTTTTCTAACGGCACGCAATAAAGACGAAGCCCCGATATTTAGCGAACTGTTGGCGGAGCTGGGTAAACGGGTTCCGGTCAATATCGCGGCTAGCTTTGTCACTGCACCGTTGTTGGCATATATGATGGCCAACGTTATTCCCGCACTGCGTGTGTGGAGTTGGCTGGCCGTGGTCTTCGTCTTGCAATTGTTATCCATCCTGATCGTAGTTGCATTTCGCCGTCGCGGACAGGTAAATGCCGAGCCAAACAACAAATGGATGTATCTGCTCGGGGCGACGATAGTTATGGACGGCATTGCCTGGGGCCTGGCGGGGGTGTTTCTATTCACGGAACAATACCCTGCCTATGAGATGCTGCTGTGCTTATTCTTGTGTTGCGCCTCCACCGCCGCCACGATCACTTTTTCTCCTTGGCTAGCAGCGAATATAGGGTTTGTGGTTGTTAACACGGCACCGACCGTGTGGATGCTGTCTCAGTCCAGCGAGAAGTTTTATCACCTGCTTGCTCTTGCGGGTTTTGTTTATTTTTGGGTGATCATCGCTTTCGCTGGCGCCTCCAACCGGACCAGTGTGCGGCTGACGCGATTGCATCTGGACAATCAGCGCCTGCTTGAGGATCTGTCCATTTCCCACACTAAGCTAGAGGAAACGAACAAAGCACTACAAAAGAAGAATACTGACCTACAGGTGGCCGTCGACCAAATAAGCGCTATGGCAACACGGGACGAGTTAACCGGCTGTTACAACCGGCGCTATCTAATGAAATTTCTCACCAAGGAGAAAGCTCGTTCCGATCGAACTCAGACGGCATTCAGTGTGGCAATCATCGACCTAGACTATTTCAAGCGCGTAAACGACACCTATGGTCACTTTGTCGGGGACGATGTGCTCAAGCAAGTAGTGGCTCTAATTCAAGCACACATCCGCGGTAGCGACTGCCTTGCGCGTTTCGGCGGCGAGGAATTTGCTTGGGTCTACACGCTGACGCGCATGGAAGACGCTCATCAGAGCGCCGATCGCATCCGCAAAGAATTGAGCGCTACACCCATAGCGTGCGGCGATCTGAGTATTTACATCTCCATTTCGGTGGGGCTCGCCGAATATCGCCAGGGCGAGACCGTTGCCGATTTGCTGCGCCGCGCCGACCAGGCGCTTTACATCGCGAAGAGCGGGGGCCGCGATCGAGTCATCGCCAATAGT
>JBDSJK010000226.1:0-10811 GCA_039917535.1 Burkholderiales bacterium | reverse complement strand
AGAGTAAATGCCGCGTCAAGATGTTTTGAGGATCTATTACTTTTGGCCTAGGCCAAAAGTAATAGATCCTCAAAACATCTTGACGCGGCATTTACTCTGCCCAATAGTTCGGTAGTTGCACGAATATTCAGTTTCCGTCACCTAATCGGAGCCTAGAAATGGGCTTGCATTTCATGGTGTGCTTGATTATATGAGCCAAAACACAAATAGCAGAGGCGTCGGTGTTCGAATATTGGTAATTGCGCTGTTGCCAGCGGTTCTCATGGCGATGGTGTTGGCGACTTGGTTTAGTCTTACTCGCAAGGAGGACGACTATGAGTCATTGAATAATCGCGGCAAAGTCCTTGCAAAACAGCTTGCAAAAGCAAGTGAATATCCGATCTATGCCGGTGATGTGAGAGCGATAGAAGAGCTTATCGACTCTATTTTGCTCGAAACAGACGTACGCGCCGTTGCGTTGCGTGATCGTTTCGACACAACACTCGTGTTACGCGGCAAGACGACCCACAGCACCGATAGGATTTGTGTCCCAAACCTAGATGCCCATTGTTTCGTTGCGCCGATTAGTGGCAGTGAACAGCTTGCGCGCCGCTACCCTGGCGCCATTGCTGACGCAGCAGATCCGGCCAAGTTAGGCGAAGTTTTTGTACAAATGCAAACCCAGCCCTGGGTGGCTAAGGACTACCGTTTCTGGTCGTGGGCTACCGGACTTATGGGGCTTTGTTTATTGCTTGGGGCACTAGCCGCGCGCAAGATTGGCAGCCAAGTATCGGGTTCCATCATCAGCCTTGCTCGAGCGGTCGATCACATCGGCAAGGGCGATTTCAACGCGCGCGTACCGGTCGGTCTTGGCGGCGAACTCGCGATGCTCGAAGCAAGCATCAACGGTATGGCTGGAAAATTCAAGCAAGGTCAGGAGACGCTTGCCCATCGCATCGAAGAGGCGACGCGGTTATTGATGGCTCAGAAAGAAGAAGCGGAACGCGCTAATCTGGCCAAATCAAGATTCCTTGCGGCGGCGACCCACGATTTACGCCAGCCGATGCATGCGTTGACGTTGTTCGTGTCGGCGCTAAAGGAGCGGATTCACTACCCTGAAGTAAGCCGGATTGTTCACCAAATTGAATCGTCTGTCACAGCGATGCAGGGCATGTTCAATGCCTTGCTGGACATTTCGCGCCTTGATGCCGGCGTGTTGCAAGCCCATCCCAAGGATTTTTTTTTACAGGTGTTGTTTGATCGACTCCAAGCGGACTTCATGCCGCTCGCCCACGAAAAGGGTCTACGTTTGAGTATCGTGCCTACTAAAGCCATCGTGCGCACTGATCCCGTGTTGTTAGAGCGGATTCTGATGAACTTAATATCGAACGCTATCCGCTATTCGAGTTCTGGCGGGGTAGTGGTGGGTTGTCGCCGTAGCAAGGGTGGGGTGCGCATCGAAGTCTGGGATACGGGCGCGGGTATTCCGGTCACGCGTCAGAAGGATATTTTTCAGGAATTTGTGCAACTCAACAATCCGGAGAGGGATCGCAACAAAGGTCTAGGTCTTGGGCTGGCGATTGTCGATCGTATGGCAAAGTTGCTGGGCTCGCAAATTGAGCTCAAATCCAAAGAAGGCCGTGGATCGGTCTTCTCCATCAAGGTAGCCAGAGGCAACGCGAAGCGGGTAGTTGAAGAAATAGTGCCGGCTACGTCCGTCCGTTTCGAACGTCTTAAGGGTTCACTGGTCGTGTTCGTCGATGACGAGGCGTCTATCCTGGAAGGGATGGAAGTGTTGCTGCGGGATTGGGGCTGCCAGCCGATCATCGCGGCCTCGGCGGTGGGTGCCTTGGCGGCGCTTGCCGAAGCGGGCCGGAGACCGGACATTATCATTAGTGACTATCGCCTGCGCGACCGCGAAACCGGTATCGACGTCATCAACCAGATACGCGATCAATACGGTGCCGACGTTCCCAGCGTGTTGATTAGCGGGGACACCGCGCCGGAACTTTTGCGTGCCGCAAAGGACAGGGGCCTACAGATATTGCACAAGCCTGTGCGCCCCGCGAAACTCAGGGCGCTGATTGATCATTTAGTAAATCGGCAGCACGCGAGCGACTGAGCGCCTGTTGTAATACACGGGCAACGTGTATCGCCTGCCGCCCGGCGCCGTGATGAATTTGCTGACGACAGCTTACGCCGTTGGCAACAAGTAACGTTTTGTCGTCGGCTTTTCTCACGGCGGGAAGCAATGATAGCTCCGCCATACGCATGGACACGTCATAGTGCTTGGCATCGTAACCAAATGCGCCCGCCATGCCACAGCAACTAGACGAAATCGTTTCCACCGAGAGGTCAGGTATCAGGCGCAATGTTTGCTCAACGGCAGGCATCACGCCAAAGGCTTTCTGATGACAATGACCGTGGACGAGTGCGTGCGACGCTTGGATTGGTTGAAGCTTAAGTCTTAGCTGACTGCTTAGTTTTTCCCTTGCCAAAAATTCTTCAAAGGTCAGGGCATTGCTCGCGAGTATTTTGCTTTGTTCGCTTTGCAATAGCGACGGGAATTCATCGCGCAGAGTGAATAGACACGAGGGCTCTAGGCCTATGATGGGAGCGGCTTGAGCAAGATAAGGTCGTGCGGCCGCGATAAAACGTTCAGCCTCTCGTTTGGCTTCTTCAACCAGACCAACACTGAGGAATGTACGTCCGCAGCATAGCGGACGCTTGTCATTCTCCGGGCGAAGAATATGAACTGCGTAGCCAGCGGCTTCGAGAACGGCGATTGCGGCCTGTGCGTTTTCTGGTTCAAAGTATCGAGTAAACGTATCAACGAACAGCGCGACCGTCGAACTGACATTCCGCGTGACGCGGTCGGAGGTATCATTGAAAATATCCCTACGCCATCGCGGCAATGCTCGCTGTTTGCTGAAGCCAAACATTTTTTCAGTCAGATACCGAAGGCCAGGTAGCGTGTTGCGCAAATTCAGTAGCGGACCCAGCTTGGACACCACGGGCGCGTAGCGAGGCAGGTAGGCGATTAGCTTGTCCTTCATGCTGAGTCCGTGGCGCTGTTGATATTGATTTAAGAACTCAATTTTCATTTTCGCCATATCTACGCCCGTCGGACACTCGCGTCTGCAGCCCTTGCAGGACACGCACAAATCCATGCTGTCACGCATCGCTTCCGATGTGAATCCATCACTGCCGAGTTGCCCCGACAGCGCCAGTCGCAACGTGTTGGCGCGCCCGCGAGTAAGATGCTGTTCATCCCGGGTGACGCGATAGGAAGGGCACATCACGTCGGCATCGAACTTGCGGCAGTGGCCATTGTTGTTGCACATCTCCGTGGCATGGGCCAGTGAACCGTGGCTGGACCAATCGAGGACGGTCTTGATAGACTCGTGTTTGTAGCCAGGTTTGTAGCGAAACAAGTTGCGATCATCTTGCTTAGACGGGTTGACGATTTTGCCGGGATTCATCATGCCTAAGGGATCGAACAGCGCCTTCACTTCCGCCAAAGCGGCCGTTAGTCGTGGCCCAAAGAACGGGGCGATCCATTCGCTGCGCACCAGGCCGTCACCATGTTCGCCCGAATAAACACCCTTGTAACGGCGCACCAGTTCACAGGCTTCTTCAGCAATGCCACGCATTTTTGACGCGCCGTCCAGTTTCATATTCAGGATTGGGCGAACATGCAGAGTTCCGACGCTGGCATGGGCATACCAGGTACCGCGCGTGCCGTGCTTCGCGAATACCTCGGTCAGTGCTTGCGTGTATCCGGCCAAGTGTTCCAGCGGCACACAGCAGTCTTCGATGAAGCTGATGGGTTTCCCGTCGCCCTTCATGCTCATCATGATATTCAGGCCCGCTTTGCGCACGTCCCACAAGGCTTTTTGTTGTGCTTCGTTGGTCAGTTTGACTATGCTGTCCAGCAGACCGAGATCTGCCAAAAGCTCGGCCAGGGAATCAAGTTTTTTGCTTTGTTCGGCACTATCTTCGCCGGCGAATTCCACTAGCAATATGGCGTCCGGCTCACCAATCAGCGCATGGTCTATGACGGGACGAAACGCAGGATTGTCCCGCGCGAGAGCAATCATGGTGCGGTCGACCAGCTCTACGGCGGTGGGTTGAAGCTTGACGATATGCTGGGTCAGCTCCATTGCTTGATAAAAGCTAGCGAAATTGACCACGCCAAGCGTTCTGTTGCGCGGCAGGGGTGAGAGCTTAAGCCTGATGCGCTTGAAGTAGGCGAGTGTTCCTTCGCTGCCGACCAAGAGATGGGCCATGTTGGGCCGTTGCGTCGCGTAACCCAGCGGATCTTGAGGAGCGAATATGTCGAGGTTATAGCCCGCGACGCGCCGTAATAGGGGTGGAAAACGGGCGCGAATCTCATCGGCTTCACGCTCGGCAATCGAACGAAAACCTGCGACGATGTTGTGGTAGCGTTCGTTACCAGTCGGGTGATTTTCGATTTCCGTGAACCAAGAAACGTTGCCATCGGACAGTATCGCCTCGATGCCTTTCACGTTATGCACCATGTTGCCGTAGCGAATCGAGCGGCTACCGCAGGAATTATTGCCGGCCATGCCGCCGATAGTGGCTTGGGCGCTAGTGGAGACATCCACTGGAAACCAGAGCCCATGAGGCTTCAACGCCGCGTTGAGTTGATCTAGCACCACACCCGGCTGCACGTCGATTTCCATGTTGCCCGGCACATAGTCGAAAATACCGCGCAGATATTTGCTGTTGTCGATGATCAACGCCGCGCCGACCGTTTGGCCGCATTGGGACGTGCCGGCGCCGCGCGGCAATATTGCAATGCGCTCTTCTCGGGCGATTTGTATGGCAATGGCCGCGTCGTGTTCGGTTTTTGGTACGACCACACCGACAGGTTCGATTTGGTAAATCGACGCATCGGTGGAGTAGCGCCCGCGCGACGCTGTATCGAACCATACGTCGCCTTCGATTTCGCGGCGTAGGCGTGTGGCTAAACTGGAATTGTTCATATGCGATTGAAGCTTATTCATAACCACATCATACTATAGGGCACGACAACAAATTTTGACCACCATGACCTATCCTAGCGGCCGACATTTCCTGCAAATCCCTGGACCTACCAATGTTCCCGATCGAGTTCTGCGTGCCATTGATCGACCGACCATTGATCATCGCGGTGCCGAGTTTCAGCGCATCGGTTTTGAAGTGCTTGCCGGGATGCGGGATATTTTTAAGACTAAACAGCCGGTAATTATCTATCCCGCGTCAGGCACGGGTGCGTGGGAAGCAGCCCTAGTCAACACCCTGTCACCCGGCGATAAAGTGTTGATGTTTGAGACCGGGCACTTCGCCTCTTTATGGTGTGAAATGGCGAAACGTCTTGGGCTGAGCGTCGTGTGGATGCCGGGTGATTGGCGTTGCGGTATCGACCCCCAGCAAGTGGAAGCGCGCCTCGCGGAAGATCGCGGTCACACCATCCAAGCGGTCGCGGCCGTTCACAACGAGACATCAACTGGCGTAGTAAGCCGCATCCCAGCAATTCGCACGGCGATTGATCGAGCCCACCACCCGGCGTTGCTTTTGGTCGATACCATTTCGTCGCTTGCTTCCATTGATTATCGCCATGACGAGTGGGGCGTCGATGTGACCGTTGGCGGGTCGCAGAAAGGTTTGATGTTGCCGCCTGGGTTAAGTTTTAACGCGCTATCGGAAAAGGCGCTCACTGCGAGCAAACAATCACGCATGACCAAATCCTTCTGGGCTTGGGAGCCGATGCTGGCCGCTAACAAGAATGGTTTTTTCCCCTATACGCCAGCCACAAATTTATTGTTTGGCCTGCGCGAGGCCCTTGCCATGCTTAACGAAGAAGGTTTAGACAACGTGTTTGCGCGCCACACGCGTCACGGCGAAGCCACGCGCCGCGCGGTGCGTGGCTGGGGTCTGGAGGTGCTATGCCAGAACGCGGAGGAATACAGCGGCAGCTTGACCGCCGTCTTGATGCCGGACGATCATGATGCCGATCAACTGCGCAAGATTATTTTGGAACGCTTCGACATGTCGTTGGGCATGGGGCTAGGCAAGCTACAGGGCAAGATTTTCCGCATTGGGCACCTTGGCTATTTTAATGATTTGATGCTGGCGGGCACGCTGGCGGGCGTTGAGATGGGATTGACAGCGGCGAAGGTGCCGATTCAAGGGCAGGGATTGAGCGCGGCACTTAATTTTCTTGCTGCCGAGTAGTGTTGATCTACTTCTGGGGGTAGCCTAATACGCCTAGCGCGAACCGGCCGATTCCATAGGCTAACCAGGCCATAAAGCGCTCACTAATTGGCCGTAGTTTCCACTGATTCAAGTGAACCGGCGCGGCGCCGTCTTGGATTGCCATGCGTAGGCTATGGCGGAGTTGTGCACAGAACGCCGCATCGCGAACGATGATGTTGGCTTCGCGTGACAGCATGAAACTAAATGGATCGATATTGCTTGAGCCCACCGTCGCCCAGCCATCGTCAACGACGGCAACTTTAGCATGCATGAAGCTCTTGTGATACTCGATAATTTGCACGCCGCTCGCCAACAATGCGCCATACAACGCTCGCGTGGCATGGTGCAGCCAGCGATATTCCACGCGGCCCTGCAACAGCAATGTGACGCGAACACCGCGTGCCGCCGCGCTGGCAAGCGAGCGGCGAAACACGGCGCCGGGAAAAAAATAGGCGTTTGCAATAATGATTTCTTCGTGCGCATTATCGATCGCATCGAGGTAGGCGTCCTCAATGTCGTTGCGATGGCGCAGGTTGTCGCGAATCACCAGCGCCGCAAGATGCGGGCCGGCGGGGCCCGCCGGGGCGAGCTTGGGAAAGCTAAAGTAGAGGCGGCTGCGAAAATTAGTCCAGATCAAAATTTCCCAGAGCCGATGCACAACCGGCCGCAACTCTTGAACCAGAGGTCCGGTCAGCTTAACCGCATAGTCGTAACGGGGCGGCGTGTGATTAGGGGTATTGGCATCATCGATGATATTGATGCCACCGACGAAACCAATTTCGCCGTCGATCATGGCGATTTTGCGATGCATGCGACGTAGCCGGTAACGGCGAAAGCTGAACCGCGCTAAGTCAGGTCGATAGATCAGCAGCTCGACGCCGCTTTTTTCCATTTCATCGATCATGGCCGGCGGCAGAAAATCCCGGCTGCCAAATCCATCTACTACGACCCGCACCACCGCACCGCGATGTGCCGCGCGCTGCAGCGCGCGCGCGATGCGTTGGCCCGTAGCGTCATCGGCAAAAATATAGGTTTCGAGATGTACTTCCGTTTGTGCGGAATCGATAGCGGCTTCAAGCGCCGGGAAAAAATCGCCCCCGTTTTTCAGCAAGGTAATCGAATTCCCCGCTACATAGCGCAGCATCGTCAAACTAGCAGATTGATGCGAAACGTAGCGAGCGCGGCCAGAATTGTCTGAGGAGCGCAGGTGTACGAGTAGTACATTGAGCACCGCAGGACGATCCTGGCCGCGCGCAGTAGTTTTGCATTAATCTGCTACAGACGTGTCAAGTTGGCGGACAGTGCCGCGTGGTCGGACAACTTCGACCACGCCTTGCCCTGCATCATCCGTGCACTCTTGACGCGCAGGCCGCGCACGTAAATCCGATCGAGACTTAGCAGCGGCAAGCCCGCGGGATAGCTGCGCGCCGGGCGGCCCTTGGTCGCCTCGAACACTTCGCGCACGTCGAGGCGATCGCCCAGAATATCGCTCAATCGGTGTCGCCAGTCGTTGAAATCACCGGCAATCACCAGTGGTGCATCATGGGGCACCATGCGATCGATGCGGTCGCACAGCGCCTTCACTTGCTGTAGGCGCCAGCGCGCGAACAACCCAAGGTGGACACAAATGCAATGCAGCGCCTCATCCCAGCCCGGCACTTGCAATTCGCAATGCAGCAAGCCGCGCCGTTCCAACGGGTGGGCCGAGACATCTTCGTTTTCCCATCGGGTAATCGGGTAGCGGCTTAAGATGGCGTTGCCGTGGTGGCCATGCTCATACACCGCATTCTTACCATAGGCGAATTCTCCCCAAACGGAATCGGCGAGAAACTCGTGTTGCGGAGTCGTCCATAAGGTGTGATTGACACCATGGGTTTCATTCGCGCCCTGAACTTCTTGCAGAAAAATTAAATCCGCATCGAGCAGGCGCAAGCGGTCGCGCACGTCGTGTAAAATCGCGCGGCGATTAAAGTTAGAGAAACCTTTATGAATATTATAAGTCGCTATGCGCAGAGTATCGGTCATCGCTGCACCCGATCAGGCAAGCGTAGAATTGCATCGCGATTGCTCCAGGAAAATACTTTCTTCGCCGCCGCTTGACTATCCAACCACTCGTACTGCACGTGTTCGCGGGGCGCCACCGCGATCGGCAGTGGCCGTGGCACCATGAGCCCAAAAACATGCTCGGTATTTTGTGTGATTCCCGGTGCGTAACGGTGCCGCCATATGGGATAAATTTCATACACGTTTTGTGTTTCCCAGTCCGTGATTAGATGCTCCTCAGCGTTCAATCCTGTTTCTTCCAGCAGCTCGCGTATGGCGGTTTGGTGCAACGTTTCGCCGGCGTCTTGGCTACCCGTCACCGATTGCCAAAAGCCCGGTCGATCGGTGCGCTCCAGCAACAACACCTTGAGATCGGGCGTATAAATAACCACGAGTACCGAGATCGGAATCTTATAGGTTTTCAAGGGTAGGTTTTTGTTAATATATCAAACAACCCATTATCGGAGCAATCTGCCATGACAAGCAAGTCTGCCGCGCTCGCTATAAACAAACAAAAGAAAAATATGGAGGCCATTCCGAATCGTTTTTCCGTTAGTCATCTGCGCACAAGTGAATTTAAAACCGATGGTTTGCGACCATTTTTCGCCTACCGCGATTTAGGTATCAAAGCAGCGACTCATGGCCGCTTTGTTGCTCACGTTATCCGCGCCGTTCCCGGCAAGCCCGCCGAGTCGAGCTGGCATCAACACGAAGCGGATTTTCAAATGGTTTATGTGCTCAAAGGCTGGATCGAGTTCGAGTATGAAGGCGAGGGCACCCATCGTTATGAAGCCGGTTCGTGTTTTTATCAGCCCAAAAATATCCGCCATCTTGAACTCGGACATTCTGACGATGTCGAGATGATCGAGATAGTTGAGCCGGGAGATTTTAAGACCCTCGATTAAACAAATTAAAAAAATGATACGGCTGTAAGCCATATCCAGAGCCATTCTACAGCCATGTCTGCCTGCGAGGCAGGCTGGATAAGGTCCTCAAGCCGATCAATCTAATAATTAATAACTTAAAGTAATTCCTCAGCTAGACAACCGCGAAATAGCGGCTAAAACCAAAGTACAGAGTTGCAGACATTGTTAGTAAATTGTAGCTCCAGGCACTTACCGGTGAGTGGAAAATAACACCGCGAAAAAACAAGAAAGGAAAACATTATGACAAGCTTCGTATACCCATCAGAAACCATGCAGCGCAAGCTAGAAGAAGCCAAAACCTACCTTCGCGCGCGCGGCAAATACGTTCTCGACCAAGGCAACCAATGGCGCTTTTCCCACACCGTACAATGGGAAGAATATAAGAAGTTAGCTCAAGGAAGCCAGCGCCAAACGACCTAACAGGTTTTGGTCAAGCTGTACGTACGCGAGTCGGGGTCGGTGTGCACGCGAAATCTTCTCACTCGCGCTCAGGCTGCTTACACGTCTATCGTTGCCTACGCCGAAACTCCTGCAGCCTTGGGCGCCTTATGCGAAGCGAGATGACCACATCTGCTCGGCATCGCAACGAGTCGCGCGGTTCAATCAGGACTGGGATGCCTACGTCCGGGTTGCGCTACCGCCCTTCGTCGCACGCGCCGCGGGAGACTTGGCGGAAACTCACGGATTGAGAGATTTGATGCCATACACCTCGCCAGTGCTTTGTCGTTAAAGGATCGTGCGCCGGAAGAAGTATGGTTTTGTTGTTTCGATTAGCAAATTTGCGCCGCCGCACTCGCCGTGGGTCTGCCCGTTGCGCCTGAGAATCAGAGAGCTAGCCTGTGACGTCGACTACGAATGGTTGGCAGAGCTCGGGCTAGAACGCTACGCCGAATTGTTCGAGTGATCGGCCGTCGCAACTAGTCGATCATGGGAAGCGTCGAAACGACGCTAACCCAGGAGACCGCCATGTTAACCACCAAGATTCTCATTGCCGTAATCGCCGCTACCACGTTGTCTCTCAACACATTCGACGGGTTGCTTTCAGCGGACACCCCTAGCCCAGAGATTGTCGCCGTCGGCGCGACGCCGGACCCGATGGCAGCACTTGGGCTGGAAAGCCAAGATCTGGTAGCGTTGGATTCAGCACAAGATTGGAACATGTTCGCACCCTAAACCGTGGTGATCTTCGCCCCGCGCTGGATTGTCCAGGCGGGGCGTTGTCCCTGCGAGCGATTGCGAAGGCGCTAGCATCCGGGTAAGCTGGCTCGCGTCAAGTCAGTCGGCTTGGGGGAGGATAAACGGAGTCGTTCACAGCATGGCTGCGCGAGCAGGGACTGGAACGTTCTAATCTATCGTGACGGGCTGGCAAATTGCCGTAAATTAGATGTAACCGAAGGGGGTCGCAGATCTGTGTGTGGCGTGGTTTAGTTTCATGAAGCTGGGGGGAAGAATCTTTTTGAGACTATGATCGAAAATGGATCCTTCGCGGCCTTCCACTCCCGCCGGCTCATAGTACATTCCGATCGAGGTATGAGTTTGAGCGGGTCGGTTTATGAGTGCGTTCAGGCGGCTGTTTTCGATCGGTTGAAAATGGTTTTGATG
>JBDSJK010000225.1:0-3401 GCA_039917535.1 Burkholderiales bacterium | reverse complement strand
GAGTTAATGCAGTTAGAGAGAGGGAAATCGATGATGCGAAACTTACCGCCAAACGGCACCGCCGGCTTGGCGCGCCAATCGGTCAGCGGTCCAAGCCGGCTGCCGCGTCCACCCGCAAGTATCAGCGCAAAAGTATTCTGGGTCAGTAAGCTGACAAAGCGGGGCGACTGCGCATCAGGCGATCGGGTGGGCTGAGCATTTTCCATAGCAAGCTCCGGATGGGCTACACTGGGTTGTAATTTATTACTGACGAGCTTACCTCACGTAGCAGGTTGCTGCAAAACATGCGAGTGCGGTCAAAGTGGTTCGAGGAGCGCAGATGCACGAGCAGTACACTGAGCACCGCAGAACCATTCTGACCGCGCGCGGTAATTTTGCGTCTACTTGCTAGTATTATAGCGACATTGGTCGTCGAGAATTGAACTCTATGAATGCTGATCTCAAAACATTGCCCACGAATGAATTCGAGCCGATCTTATCGGCGCGAACGCACAATCCCGGCACGATCCTTGGGCCATTGCGACGTGACGGTATGACCATACTTCGCGTCTTTAGACCCTATGCCGCAAGCGTATCGTTGCAACTCGGCGGCAAGGAAATTCAAATGGAACGCGTCCATCCAGCGGGTATCTTTGAATGGCGCGGCACAGCCTCGCTAGCGCAGGATTATCGGCTCAGCGCCGAGGAAGATGGCGTTAAGCGCATTTTCCACGATCCTTACGCTTTCCCACCTTCCATAGGCGAAGAGGATTTGTATCTGTTCAACGCCGGCAAGCTTTACCAAGCTTATCGTACCTTGGGTGCTATTGAGTGGAGTGTGGGTGCCGTTAAAGGCGTTCGCTTCGCCGTCTGGGCGCCCAACGCGGAACGGGTCAGCGTAGTCGGGCCGTTCAACCGCTGGGATGGCCGTATTCATCCGCTGCACAGTCACGGCGCGAGCGGCGTGTGGGAAGTGTTTATTCCCGGCCTGGCTGCAGCGGAACTGTATAAGTATGAAATCCGCAATCGTCATTCCGGACAAATCCAAATCAAGAGCGACCCCTACGGACACGCATTCGAGCTGCGTCCCAGCACGGCTACCCGTGTGGTGCCGGCACAGCCTTACGCGTGGCGTGATCAAGCGTGGCTAAAGCAGCGCGCGCAATGGGATTGGCTGCACGCGCCGCTCAACATATACGAACTCCATGTCGGTTCCTGGCGGCGGCACTACGACGGCCGCGCCTACAGCTATCGAGATTTGGTGGAACACCTCATACCTTACGTGGTTGAGATGGGGTATACCCACATCGAATTGCTGCCTATCTCCGAGCATCCTTTGGACGAATCTTGGGGCTATCAAACCACCGGCTACTTTGCTCCCTCCAGCCGCTTTGGTTCTGCCGACGATTTGCGCTTTTTTGTCGATGCTTGCCACCAAGCAAACATCGGCGTGCTGCTTGATTGGGTGCCCGCGCACTTTCCGACCGACAGTTTTGCGCTCGCCCATTTTGACGGGACAGCGCTGTACGAGCACGAAGATCCGCGCCTGGGTTTCCATCAGGATTGGGGCACGTATATTTTCAATTACGGCCGCAACGAAGTGCGCAGTTTTCTGCTGTCCAGCGCCGACTATTGGTTGCGAGAATTTCACATGGATGGGTTGCGCGTCGATGCGGTGGCATCGATGCTCTATCTCGACTATTCCCGCAAAGCAGGCGAATGGCTGCCCAATAAGTATGGCGGCCGCGAGAATCTCGACGCCATCGAGTTCCTGCGCGAGTTGAACGTTTTGGTACACGAGCAATTCCCAGGCGCCATCACCCTCGCGGAGGAATCGACTTCGTGGCCCGGCGTATCGCGTCCGACCTATGTGGGCGGTCTGGGTTTTTCGATGAAATGGAACATGGGCTGGATGAACGACACGCTGCGCTATTTTTCTCGTGATTCTGTGTATCGCCGCTTCCACCAAAACGAATTGACCTTCGCCCAGCTTTACGCCTACAGCGAAAATTTTGTGTTGCCGTTTTCCCACGATGAAGTGGTTCACGGCAAGTGTTCGCTATTAGAAAAAATGCCCGGTGATCCATGGCAGAAATTCGCTAATCTGCGCTTGCTGATCACCTATCAAATGACATCGCCCGGTAAAAAACTTAACTTCATGGGTAACGAAATCGGCCAAGGGCGAGAATGGTCGGACAAGGGCGAGCTGGACTGGGGCTTGCTGGAATATGATTTGCAGCGCGGCGTGCAACAAATGACGCGGGATTTGAATCGTTTGTATCGCGATATTCCGGCGCTGCACGAATTAGACTTTAAGCAGCAGGGCTTCCAATGGATCGATTGCCACGATGCCGATCAATCGGTGCTCAGTTATTTGCGCAGCGCGCGGGACGGTTCGAGTGTGGTCGTCGCGCTCAACTTCACGCCGGTGCCACGGGAAAATTATCGCATCGGCGTACCCCACGCGGGACATTATCGCGAGGTATTCAATAGCGATGCCGTTTACTATGCCGGCTCCAACGTGAACAACGGCGCGGGAATGACGCCAGAAGCCAAGGCTTGGATGAATCAGCCCTATGCGATTTGCATCACATTGCCACCTCTTTCCGGGATCATACTATCGACCACAAGTCGCTGACGTATTAAAACTGGCTAACATCAAGCCCAGTCAAATTCCGAAAAACTTCTATGCGCTTAATTGTTTTACTCACACTCGTTAGCTTCGGTTTGCTGATCACGTCTGTTGCCGGCGCCAAAGAACCCAAAATCGAAGAAGTCGCCGACGGACAGTGACTCAAACCGAGTATTACGATTCTGGCAAGCTCCGCACCATCACTCGTACTGACAAAGATGGCCTGACTATAGGCAGCTCTACCACGGCGAAACCGGCCAACCCATATGGCTGGAATTGCTGGCGCAAGAGGGTAAGGTAAAAATCAAGACTCAATATGAGGATAAAGGCGAGCCGATGAAGAAAGAAGAATCCGGCCCAGATGGCGCCCTCAAAAGCTTGCGTGAATTTGATCCCATTACCCAGACTGTGACGCCCATGTTCGTACACGACGGCGAAGGCCGCGTGAGCAAAGAGGTGCACAGCAAAAACGGTAAACCTCAAAAAGGTGAGGGCTATTCCCCCGATGGTAAGCTCAAAACTGAGTATTTTTTTGATGCGCAAGGCAACTGCTTAAATCGCATCGACTATGATGAAGCGGGGCAAAAAATAATGGAGGAGACGGACGCAAAATAGGCCGTCAAGGCTGAAATATAGCGATGCTTGAAGAACTTCATGGATACTGCCTTTCAGGCCATGTGCCGCCACGACGCGCTCTGTTACTGGCTTGCAGGCCGATGCACTTTCACCACGGAATAGGCTGCCTGTCGCGAAAAAATCCGCCACTCGGCCCGCCGTTAGGCAGCGTTGC
>JBDSJK010000224.1:0-2948 GCA_039917535.1 Burkholderiales bacterium | reverse complement strand
TTGATCGTTGGCCACGAAGGCGACAGCCGGGGTATTTACATGTGTGTTACATATACATCGTTTTAATTTTCCCGGAGCAGTTTTGCTTGAAAGATGCGATGCAAAGCTCTTGATTGGTTTATCAAGTTTAGCGATTTTCTCGAGGGAAAATTCACCAGGCCATTTCTCAGGGAAATTTCATCCGATAAGCTCGTAGATCTGAAAAGTGAAACGCCTTCCGACGAATGATGACCCATACGATTGCGTTACGGAGAGAAATGTCCAATGTCCATCACCCATGCGACATCATTGCAATCCACCGCCAAATCCGCCATCGAATGGAATTGTTGTTAGAGAGGTTAGATCGGCTATATATTTTTACTCTGCAACGAGGCAATGAGAGTGCGGCGCGTGGCATGTCATCACCGTGACATTTCATGGTCCACCCGAGCTTCGTTTTCTAGCGATGTTTACTACGCTTTGCTTCACGTGTCAGCAATTCCTCGGCAGCACGGGTAATTAAGCCTGAGCGCGGTGTGCCGAGCGCGCGAGCGCCAGCGTCGAGGTCACCGAGTAGACTCTCGGGCAGCGTGATGTTGACGCGCACACGGCGTGTTTTGACCGAATTCATATCCACGTCCACCAAGGCAAGAATTCCGCCTTCGAGATAGGGAATCGCGATGCGATGCGAATTGAAGGCGGCATAAATTGAACACCCCCATAACGGACAATCGTGTACCTCTACTTTGGTTCGTTCGTACCGTCCATTCGTTGATTTTACCGACCAATACGGCGAGCGCAGTGATTTTTCAACGAACGGTTAATCGCGCCGCACCGCGCACTCCGCTCGAATCGCCATGCACGTTGCGACGCAACTGCGTTTGCACCACATCGGAAAAAACATAGCGTGGCCATAGCGGCGGCACGTTGTCATAAAGACGTTCAATATTCGACATGCCACCGCCCAGCACGATCACTTCCGGATCGATTATGTTGATGACATGGGCCAAGGCTCGCGCCAGTCGGTCTTCGTAGCGCTGCATGGTCGCAACGCAAGCGCTGTCTCCGCTGTTGGCAAGGCTGACAATTTCATACGGCTCCAATACTTGTTGCGAGATGATGCGGTGGTCTAGCTTCAACCCTGGCCCGGAGATGAAGGTTTCAACACAGCCGGATTTGCCGCAATAACAAACGAGTCCAGGGCGTTCTTCATCGCGCGGCCACGGCAGCGGGTTGTGGCCCCATTCGCCGGCGACGCGATTCGCGCCTTCCAGTAGCTTGCCGTCGATGACGATACCCGCTCCAGCACCGGTGCCGATAATGACACCGAATACGGTTTTGGCGCCTGCGCCCGCGCCATCGGCGGCTTCCGACAACGCGAAACAGTTAGCGTCATTGGCGATGGCGACCGAGCGGTCGAGCAACTGCGCGAGGTCATCGTGCAGATGTTGGCCATTGAGGCAGGTGGAGTTACAGTTACGCATGCGGCCGTCTACTAGCGACGCGGAACCGGGGGTGCCAAAGCCTACGGGACACCGCGCGCCCAGTTCCGCATCGGCGCGTAACACCAGGTCCTTGATGATCGCCAGGGTCGCTTGATAGTCACCAACCGGTGTGGCGACGCGACGCCTCAGCAGAGTCTGACCGTTGCCATCAAGCGCGATGATCTCTATTTTTGTGCCCCCCAAGTCGATGCCGAGCTGAACCTTCATGCACCGAGCAAAATCGTGTCGTCGTGTCGGTAGGCGGGCGAACAGGCACACAGGATTTTGAGCGGAACGTTGCCCGTGTTGCGCACATTGTGAGCGGTGCCCGGCGGAATCGCGACGCTATCGCCGCTGCGCACGGGAAATTGCTCATCGCCAAGATGAATCATGCCTTCACCCTGGATAAAGTAATAAATTTCCTCGCTGGCGCGGTGTAGGTGCAGAGCGGTCACCGCACCCGGCGGAACGGTTGCTTCGGCCAGGCTTTGCAGCGCGTTCCCCTGCACCGCCGGATGCATCAGTTCGCGTATCGCGGAGCCATCTTTAGTGATGTACGGCGCGACAGCATTGTAGTGGCTATGGTGGTTTGGCATAGTGGTAATATCATAGCTTAGTGTGATCGTAGTTTGTGTTCTCGACAGGAGGTGTTATGTTTAAGCATATCCTCATACCCTGTGACGGCTCGGATCTTTCCAACCGCGTGGTCGATAAGGCGATTGAGTTTGCGCGCGAGATTAGCGCTAAGGTCACGGGCTTTTACGCACAGCCGGAATATAGCGTGCCTTACTACGAAGGCGGTATTCCCATCGACGCCATGACGCCCGAGGGCTTTGCTTCGCTCACGCAAAGCCAGGCCGATGCAATTCTGCAAGCGGTTGCTGAAAAAGCACGAGCGGCTGGCGTGAGTTGCGACACGTTCAGCAACACCCACGATTCTCCTTACGAAGCCATTATCGATGCCGCCAATGCCAAGGAATGCGACCTTATTTTCATGGCGTCCCACGGGCGCCGAGGCATTGCGGGCTTGCTCATGGGCAGCGAAACACATAAAGTACTAACACATACAACGATACCGGTGCTGGTTTACCGGTAGATCAAACAAGTCCAAAGTAGTATTCAAAAAATCCGCCACCAGAGCGGACTTCCGGCCTATCTCTTTCGGCCTACGTCTTTTGGAGGATTCGAATTCGGTCGCAATTGCATAGAATTCAATCGCCCCTACCGCATCAATGACGGAGTGCGAGCATGAAACGAACGATCTTCACCATGGCAGCGATCTCAGCCTTTGTTCTGGCGACCGTGTGGCTGAAACATGGCCTGAGTCCAAGCGTAAACCTGGCACAGGCAGAAGCGCCGGAGGTACCCGCCAAGCCCGTCGCCGAAGGTCTGCCGAGCGCCTACGTCGCACCGGAATTTTTTGCCGGTGATGCCGGACTGACCGATAAAGAGCGTGCCGGGCGCCACATCTGGTATTTCGCCACG
>JBDSJK010000223.1:0-5729 GCA_039917535.1 Burkholderiales bacterium | reverse complement strand
CGACCTGCCCCTTAGGAGGGGGCTGCTCTATCCACTGAGCTACCGGGGCGGGCTGTTTATTGTGTAAAACGGATTCTAACTTAAAAGTTTAAGACTTTCTAACGTAGAATGGCGTGGCTAAATATCCACGACCATATACCGCTTCTCGAGTGACTGTGTCCACCGCCTCTAATCTCCTGCAAAAAATACCTCGAACGGTCATCGTCCTGGGCATCGTCAGCTTTTTTAATGACCTCGCTTCCGACATGGTGATTCCGCTGATTCCGCTACTTCTGGTCACTGATCTGGCGGCGGGACCCATCGCCCTCGGCTTGATTGAAGGACTCGCCGACGCGCTAGCAAGCTTCATGAAACTGTGGTCGGGGCGCTTTTCCGATCGGCTGGGCGGGCGGCGCAAGGGCCTGGCTTTGGCGGGCTATTCTTTGTCCAATATCGTGCGGCCGTTTTTTGGCGCCGTGTCGGGCTGGGCTTCGTTGCTGCTGTTACGCAGCGTGGATCGCTTCGGTAAGGGCCTACGCAGCGCCCCTCGCGATGCGATGGTGGCCGATGCGACAGCGCCCGCCATGCGTGGCGTGGCCTTTGGCTTTCATCGCGCGTTGGATAATGCAGGCGCCGTGGGCGGGGCGTTGCTTGCGGCGGCGGCATTGGCTTGGTCGCCGCTTTCTTTGCGCGAGGTGATCGCCTGGTCTGCGCTACCCGGTTTGATCGGCGTGCTGCTATTGGCGGCATTGGTCAAAGAGCCGCCGAGAATTGCTAAGCAGAAAACACCACAGGCCGCGTTGAGCTGGGCCGGGCTCTCGCCCCTCATGCGGCGCTATTTGTTGTTGCTGGCGTGGTTCACGTTTGCGCGCGTGTCGGAAACATTTTTGGTGTTGCGTGGTCATGAGTTAGGCATGAGTACCGTTGCGCTGCTTATTCTTTGGGCGATGCTGAACTTGGCAAAATCGCTTGCGGCATGGTGGGGCGGCAAAGCCGCACTCCGCTTGGGTAAAGAGACCGTAATGATTTGGAGCTGGTCCGCCTATGCGATTACATTTTTCGTTTTAAGCTTGACGACGACACCGGTGATTTTGTGGCTGGTGATTTTGGCCTACGGCATCTTCGTCGGTCTGGGCGAGGGCATCGAACGCGCATTTATTGGCGATTTTGCATCGTCCAACGAACTTGGCACAGCCTTTGGATGGTACAACATGATGACCGGGTTGACGGCTATTCCGGCAGGCTTAGTGTTCGGCGCGTTATGGCAATGGGTGGGCGCTTGGGCAGCCTTCACGTTCGCCGGATGCGTTGCCGTGATCGCCGCGCTGGTATTACATTTATGGCTGGCGCCCGGATTGAAACACGGCGCAATTATTTCGGAATAACGATGCCACTGATCTCTTTAGAAAACGCGCAATTGGCCTACGGCCATGTGCCTTTGCTTGATCGCGTCGAGCTGAAAATCGACAAGGGCGAACGAGTCGGCTTGCTCGGCCGCAACGGCGAGGGCAAAACCAGTTTGCTGAAAGTAATTATCGGCGACGTGGCGCTGGACGACGGCGTCATATGGCGCGCGCCCAACTTACGCATCGGCTATGTTCCACAGGAACCATCGCTGGATGACGCAGCGACCGTTTATGAAACGGTCGCCGGTGGACTGGAAGGATTGCACGATGTGTTGGTTGAGTATCACCACATACTAAACGAGATGGCCGACCCAAATCATGACGTTCAATTGCAAACACGTTTTGAAGAGTTGATGCACGAGTTGGACAATCGCGACGGCTGGCGCATACAGAATCGTATCGAGACGACCCTGCAGCAATTAGATTTGCCGGCCGACACCAAGATCGGCGCGTTGTCCGGCGGTTGGCGGAAACGCACCGCGCTCGCGCGAGCGCTGGTGAGCGAGCCCGATTTGTTGGTGCTCGATGAGCCGACTAACCATCTGGATATTGCGGCGATTGGCTGGTTGGAAGATTTCATGCGCAGTAGCGGGTTGACATTGCTCTTTGTGACCCACGATCGGCGTTTTTTAGATCGCGTGGCGACGCGCATCGTCGAGCTGGATCGCGGCACGCTGCGGAATTTTCCGGGTGACTATGGAACTTATCGCAAACGCAAAGAAGATCTGCTGGAAATCGAAGCCACGACGCAGGGAAAATTCGACAAATTTCTTGCCGAAGAAGAAGGGTGGATACGCCAAGGCATCAAGGCGCGGCGCACCCGCAATGAAGGCCGGGTGAGGCGCCTGGAGCAATTGCGCGTTGCGCGCGCGGCGCGGCGCGAGCGATTGGGACGAGTAAATTTTTCCCTGAGGGCCAATGAACGTTCCGGCGAATTGGTTGCCGAGCTCAGCCACGTTGGTAAGGCCTATGGCGACAAAGTCATCCTGGCAGATTTTTCTACGCGGATTTTACGCGGCGATCGCATGGGCCTAATCGGGCCGAACGGTGTGGGCAAAACCACGTTGCTCAAGCTGCTGGTCGGCGAAATCGAAGCGGACAAAGGCACAGTGAAGCTGGGTACTAAGCTGGCCGTCGCGTATTTTGATCAGTTGCGCGCCCAGCTGGACGGTGAAGCGACGCTCGCGGACACCATCAGTCCGGGTACGGACTTTGTCGAGATCGGCGGCGTGCGCAAGCATGTGATGACCTATCTCGCCGATTTTTTATTTCCGCCACAGCGCGCTCGCGCCAAGGTCAAATCCTTATCCGGCGGCGAGCGCAGCCGTTTACTGTTGGCAAGGCTATTCTCGCAACCGGCGAATGTGTTGATCCTCGATGAGCCGACCAACGATTTGGATTTGGATACGCTGGAATTGCTCGAAGCGCTGCTTCAAGACTACACCGGCAGCGTATTCTTGGTGAGCCACGATCGGGAATTTTTGAATAGTGTCGTCACCCAAATCATCGCCTTCGAGGGCGATGGCAGAGTGGTCGAGTATGCCGGTGACTATGACGATTGGGAGCGTGTTCAAAAGGCACGTGCCGCAGTGGCAATAGCAGCGCGCGTCTCCGAGCAACCTGCCGGGAGAGCCGCGCCGGTAAAGGAGCGTGGCAAGGTCAAGTTATCGTTCAAAGAAACCCAGGAACTCAGCGCGCTACCGGGAAATATCGCCGCGCTAGAGGAGGAACAAGCCGCCATCAGCGCGCAACTCGGCGATCCGGAACTGTACAAAAAAGGCGGCGATGTAAAAAAACTGCAAGCAAGATTTAAGGATCTCGATGCCAAGTTGCTCGCATTACTTGCCCGGTGGGAAGAACTGGAAGCAAAGCAGACGCCGACAAACGCCACGACGTGAAACATGCCCCAGAATTTAAAACGCCGCAGCAGCTTTTCCAGGGGTATTATCAATTAAAGTTAGCAGTGCTGTAATGACTCGATGAAACTCGATCCCTTGTATTTTCGCCACCGTTTTCCTGTCGAAATCATCAGCTATGCCGTTTGGTTCGAATGAATGGCAAACAGAATATTTTGTGGCGTGCTGTTGACCAGGACGGCGAGGTACTCGATATTCTGGTTCAGTCACGCCGCAATAAGAAAGCAGCGAAGCGCTTGTTCAAGAAATTGCTCAAAGGTCAGGGTGCCGCCACACGAATCATCACCACGGATAAACTGAAAAGTTACGCGGCGGCGAAACAAGACATCATGCCCAGTGTCGAACACCGGCAAGACAAAGGGCTGAACAATCGCGCCGAGAATTCGCATCAGCCCACGCGAGCGCGAGAACGACAGATGCGCCGATTCAAATCGGCAAAACATGCACAGAAATTCTCATCGAGATTCGGCGTGATTGGAGCGTATTTTCGCATTGGGAGACATCTTCTCAAAGCAATCCACTATCGTGAATTAATGCAACGACGATTTTCAGGTTGGGCTGAAGTAGTCGGAATGCCGGCCACTGCTTGCCTGATCGAGGTAATAACAAAGTTTGGGGAAAAACTCGCCCATCGCTGCGGTTTTGAAACTTAACTTGACGATACCCACGTGCTACTAACCCGGACAGAACATTTGCGCGCAACAGGCGGGTTTATGCAGGTTGACGCTCCCGCACTAGCAAGGTAGTGTGTAGCGTCATTCTTAATAGCAAACCTATGGACGAACCACGACCTAGTTGGATGGAGCGGCTTTCGGCCTTATTGTTACGTGCGCCGGAAGATCGCGAGGAACTGCTCAAGCTCCTTAATGCGGCCTACGAGCGCGAATTGATGGACGCCGATGCGCTGTCGATGATCGAAGGCGTGTTGCAAGTATCGGAAATGCAAGTGCGTGACATTATGATCCCGCGCTCGCAGATGGACGTGATCGAGATCAATCAAAGTCCCGATCAGTTTATTCCGCAAGTCATCGAGACGGCCCACTCGCGTTTTCCCGTAGTGGATGAAAATAAAGATAACGTTATCGGCATTCTGCTCGCGAAGGATTTGCTGCGTTACTACGCGGGTGAAGAAGAATTCAACGTGCGTGACATGCTACGTCCGGCGGTATTCATTCCCGAATCGAAACGCCTGAATGTGCTGCTGCGCGAGTTCCGCGCGAACCGCAATCACATTGCCATCGTGGTCGATGAATATGGCGGCGTGGCGGGTTTGGTGACCATCGAGGATGTGCTGGAGCAAATCGTCGGCGACATCGACGATGAATACGATTTCGATGAGGCGGAGCACAACATCATCCTGGATCGTACCGGTCGTTACCGTGTGAAAGCGACGACCGAAATCGCCGACCTGAACGAGAAACTCGGCGTGGAGTTTGGCGACGACGAGTTTGATACGGTCGGCGGATTGGTGGTGAACCTATTTGGCCGCCTGCCAAAACGCGGCGAGCAAATCCAGTCCGGGGGACTCATTTTTCAGGTGTTACGCGCGGACAGTCGTCGTCTGCACGTTTTGCTAGTGGATCGCGCCAAGGGCGAATCGCTCGACACAACTCGCGCATGATACGCGGCTATCGTGCCGTGCTTCTAAGTTTCGTCGCACCGGCATTGCTGGGCTTTGCGACCACCTTCAGCTTTGCGCCATTCTACTTTCATTGGCTGCCGTTCCTCACGCTGGCGGCGCTGATCGGCCTATGGCGAATCACCACCGGTAAACGTAAATCGGCGCTCATTGGGCTTGCCTTTGGTTTGGGCCTGTTTTGCTCCGGCGTCAGTTGGGTGTACGTGAGCCTGCACGATTTCGGTGGCATGCCCGCGCCGCTGGCGATATTGTGCAACGTGCTGTTGAGTTTAATTTTAGCAAGCTACATCGCGCTCGTTGGCTTGTTGCAAACTGCTTTCCGCGCCCCCCCGTGGGTGAAGATGAGCTTAGTGATTCCGGCGCTGTGGGCGCTGTGTGAATGGCTACGCGGCTGGTTGCTGACGGGATTCCCTTGGCTGAGCGTAGGCTATTCGCAGGTGGCCGACGGATTGCTAGCGGGCTACGGCCCGGTGCTCGGGGTATTCGGCATATCGCTTGGGGTAATGATGGTGGCGGGGGCACTAACGGCAATCATTAGCGCGGCGTTTGTGCGTAAACCGGGCTATGGGGTAGGTTGGCCGATCGCGATTCTAATCATCGTTGCAGGCAGCGGTATCTGGCTAGGCCGTGTCACCTGGACTTCATCACTCGGCGCGCCCATCTCCGTGAGTTTGCTGCAAGGAAACATCACGCAGGACATCAAGTGGAAACCCGAAACGATCGAAACCACGCTGCTCACTTATCGCGACCTCATTCTCGCCAGCAAGAGCCAACTCACCATCACGCCCG
>JBDSJK010000222.1:0-11524 GCA_039917535.1 Burkholderiales bacterium | reverse complement strand
CATCAGAGTTTCGGCAACAAACACGCCCCCGTAGGTCCCAAAATGGCCACTCTGATCGGGCAAGTCATACATCCACATTGCGCACTCCTCGAATAAATCGTTCTATTTTGTCAGCATCCTTGATGCCTTTGGCCACTTCCACGCCGCTTGAAACATCCACGGCCCATGGCTGGACGCGGCGAATGGCGTCGGCAACGTTGTCAGCATTCAATCCGCCTGAAAGCACAACCGGCAGTGGCAAATCTTTGGGAATTAAATTCCAGTCGAAACTTTGTCCCGTGCCACCGGGCATGCCTTCTATAAAAGCATCCAGCAATAACGCTTGCGCATCGTGAAACTCAATCGAGTATTGTAACAAATCCTGCTCCGGTCGGACGCGCAAGGCCTTCATAAACGGCACGGGAAACGAACTGCAGTAGTCGGGCGACTCCGCGCCATGAAACTGTATACAATCCAGCTTGACTTCTCGCAACACGGCTTCGACCTCACCGATACCCGCATCGACAAATAACCCAACAGTCGTTACAAACGGCGGGAGAGTGGCCGCAATTGTCCGTGCCTGACTCGGTGTCACGAAGCGCGGGCTGCCGGGATAAAACACGAAGCCAATCGCATCGGCACCCGCCAAGGCAGCTGCTTGGGCATCCTTGGCCTGGGTGATGCCGCAAATCTTGATACGTGTTCTCATAGTGTGAGCGCGAGGTCCTGCAGCCAATTAGCCTGCGTAGAATTCTCTCGTTGCGGCAACTGCCAACCTGCGTTGTACTCGATACGGGTCAGATACAAGCCGTGCGGCATAAATGTCGGCGCCGCAATACTGCGATCTTTACTCGCCAGAAGGCTCTCGATCCACTGCGCCGGATAACGGCCATAGCCGACATAAACCAAACTTCCAACCAAATTTCGTACCATGTGATGAAGAAACGCGTCGGCACAAAAATGAAAGGCCATGTATTCCCCGCGCCGTTCAATGCGAAGCTCGTGTAGCGTCTTAATCGGCGTTTTTGCCTGACATTCCGATGACCGAAATGCACTGAAATCGTGGCGTCCTATCAAACATTGAGCGGCACCCGCCATTGCGCACTCATCCAACGGCCGGTGGTACCAGCCCACTCGTCCGTGGTTTATGCCTGGCCGACTAGAGCGATTAAGCAAAATGTAGGTGTAACATCGTGCCCAGGCACTAAAACGCGCATGAAATTCACTCGACACCGGTTGGGCCCATAACACTGCGACACCCTGCGGAAGGCTAGTGTTAGGGCCACGCACCCAAGCGCCTATGGGTCGTTCAGCCATGGTGTCGAAATGAATCACTTGTTCCGCTGCATGTACACCCGTGTCCGTGCGCCCCGCAGCGACAACGGTGACTTCGTGTTTAGCAATTTTCGAAAGTGCGGATTGCACCGCGTCTTGTATACCGCAGCCATTCGGCTGACTTTGCCAGCCACAAAATCCTGAGCCGAAATATTCCAGTCCGAGTGCGAATCTCACCGCAGGATTAATACCAAAAACATCACGGTTGCCGCAAGCAGCGCCGCGTCAGCTAAGCCCATCGACGCTACTTTGGCCGGCCTAACCTCTTCAATCCTCACCGCGGGACCATTCAATATTGACGAACTTTGCAATAATTCTCGAACCTTTGCGCGATCAAGTTGCTGCATATACGCCATAGTGAGTGAGAGCCGAGTGGCGAATCGAGATACGTCGATACCGAGATATACAAGCGGTGAAAGTAACGCCAATAACCCGGCAGTCAATTGATCGGTCGTCAAGTGCCGCAGTACCAACTTCAATCCAAGCAGTGCCGTGAGTAGCCGCAACGACTGCATACCACCCATCGCCAGGCCTTCCCATGTGGGCGACCACAGGTCTGCACTGGGCCACAGACTGTTACCCGGCGTGACATAACCGTAAATCATCGGTGGCACGATAAGCAGATAGCGAGCGCGTCGGATCCAACTAAGCGCAGATTGATCATGCTTAAAACACAACAGGCCGGCGAGCAAAATCGCCAGAGTGACTAAGGGGGAAAACGAAAGGCCTGAAGTTGCTGTAAGCAAACTCAGGCCTAGGACTATCCGGGTCGTCGGGTGCAGTGCCATTGGCCACCGTGAACAAAGTCACAGTGTAACGGGCTTAGGCTTGGGTGGCGAGTTTTTTCGCTTCCTCTTGCTGCTCCGGCGAACCTTCTTTTACGACTTCTTGGAGAATTTCAATCGCGCCCACTTTATCGCCGATTTCAAGGTAAGCACGGGCTAGATCAAGTTTGGTTGCGGCGCTTTGCCAACTTCCGCCTCCGGATCCGCTGCTAGAATTGCTATCCACGCCCAAGTTCAGATCGATATCGAACAGATCAAGAGGGGGCAGGTCTACGAGGGAACTTGAGCTATACTCCCTACTCACCGGCGGTGGTGACGCGCTCGTTGTTTGAGTGCTCGTGGTCACTGCGGGTGCAGGCGAGGTTTGCGGCGTATCTAGATCAAAATCCAACGCAAAAGGATCGGCAGCACCGCTACCTGGCGGTGTGTCCAGGTCAATGAGGGCGCCCGCATTTGCGTCTGAGCTTACATCGCCCGCTGCGTCACCCAAATCAAAATCGAGCGAATGAGCACCTTTATTGGGGGAAGGATTTACGGCAGAATCTGATCCGGACTGGGCAGGTGCGGTATCGAAATCAAGATCTAGATCCAGCGGCGAATTCGCTAAGGTCGGCTCCCTTAATGTCATCGTCTCCTTCATCGCGGCGGGCACTTGTTCAGCCTTCGGTCCTAGATCCGCGCCGCTGCTAAACCCTGCAATCGCGCGGATAACCGTGGCTTCACCGTTGTGTGCGCGTTCACCGAGGGAACTTACGCTACCCACGCCGTACAGCGGATTATCAGCGTCGATCTTACGACCCATTTCGGCTACTTTAGCCCACAGCGGATGCTGGGTACCGAGGCTGCCATGGAGTTGCTTTGCCACGTTCTCGAAGGATTGCACGCTCTTGCGGTTAGCATAAATTTCTAACAACTTCAGCGGAATTTCGTAACGAGCACCGTCTTTGGACATGGCTTCTTTAAGAATTTCTTCCGCCTGTGCGTCCCGGCCATAGGCGATGTAAACATCGGCCTCGGCAACCGGATCAACTTCGTCAGTGTCGATATTACCGGCACCGACTTTGTCAAAATCACTTAAGAATGAGCTATTGCCCGCATCCGGCGTCAGCGTTGCTGGCACAGGCACACCGGCTCCTCGGACTTTACCGCCCATTGGTGACGCTGCTGTTGCGGTGAACGCGCCCAATTGCGCATCTTTGCGCTTGCGGAACTGGCGGTAACCCAATAAGCCTAACAAACCGAGCACTGCGGCACCAGCAACCGGGATAAGTGGATTGTCCAACAAACCGGCCAGCAATCCTGGCTCATCCGGTGGCGGAGACTGTGGCACAATGCGTTTCGGTTTTTTGGGTTTTTCAACTGCAGTCTGCCCTTCAGTAATCGGTGGCTTATCGATCGCAACCGGTTGCTCAGCAGGCTGAGGCGGCATAGGCTTCGCCTCAGGTTCTACAGGTTTTGGCTCTGCGGGCATTACGGGTGCCGCAACAATGGCCGTTGGATTCGCAGTCGTGGCAGGCTCAGGCAACTTGGCCGGCTTAGTCGGCTCGGCAGGCTTGGTTTGGGCGGGGAGCGGCATGCCTTTTAATTCAAGCAGACGCCGCATCTCGCCAATTTGTTTTTCCAGCTCGGAGATGCGCGAACGTGCATCGTCTAAAGCCCTATCGCGCGCGCCTAATTCTTCTTGCAGCGCATTGACCTTTTCTTTGCCAGCGGCCTTACCACCCTTGATTGCACCTACACCTTCGGCTTGGCCTTTGGAAAGTTTGAGTACGTCTTTGCCCGCCTCGGGCGGTAGCCCCTCTTCGCTAATCTGGGTGTCGACTTTACCCCCCGCTGTTTGCCCGGATTTCTCACCCTGGCCCGCGGAGCGTTCTGCAACATTGGCTAAACGTTTGCGGTAAGCAATCCAATCGGCCGTTTGCGCCACTACCTCGCGCCGCGCCTCTTCCGGGCTCACGGCAGATACCTCAGAGGACGCCGGCACTTTGAGTATCATGCCGCTCTTGAGGCGATTCATGTTTCGGTTCTGGAATGCGCCTTTATTCTCGCGATACAGTGCTACGAGCATCTGCTCTAAACTCATACCTGAGGCTTTGACGGATCCCGCAATCTCACGTAAGGTCTCGCCAGATTTCACGGGACCGTAGGTATCGGCGGGTTCGTTTGCGTGGCTTGCGGGCCGGCCAGAAGTTGCCGTTGGCGCAGCCGTACTGGGCTTGGGTTTATCCGCGACGTCTGCTTTTTGCATCGGCTTAACCGCAACTGCCGCCGTTGGCGCGGGTGCGGATGCCACCTGGGGTGGAGTAATGGTGGAAGTCTGGGGTTTGGCGGCGGCGTAGCCCGGCGGGTCCAACAACACCGGGTACTCACGCAGTAAACGTCCCGCTGACCAATTTAACTCAACCAATAGGTCAAGGAACGGCTCGTTAACCGGCTGTCCGGTGCTAACGCGCAGATAGGGCTGGCCGCTGGCGCGTTTGTCGATGGCGAAACGAAATCCACCCACACCGCTGGGGAATTCAACGTTGGCTTCTCGATAAGCATCCTGGGAAGCAAGCTTAGCGGCCAGCGACGGAAATTCCTCCGCCGTCACTGCCACTAAGTCGATCTCGGCCAGCAAAGGCTGCCCGAGTGCGGACATCACGTTTATTTTTCCCAGCCCTGCCGCTGTTGCCAATATGGGCAACAACGAAATGGCCACAATACCTGCCACATGACGAAATGCTTTATGAGCCGGCATATTCAGTGTATGAGTAATCAGAAGGTTTTAAATTAACATCATATAGTTACAGATGCAAGCTCAAAACTACTGTAATAATCAGCCCGGATGCACGTACTTGTCAATTCGAATTTATGCAAGGACGGGTAAAGGCCCCTATTGTCGCCCTTTCGCCCGCTAGGAAAAGCTAAGCCGGGCAAAACTCCGAACGCGCTCAACTGTGCACACATCGGCTATTCCCAGCACTCAATCAAAGCCCTCTGCCACGTAACTACAAAAGAATGCGCAACATACGACGCAGCGGCTCTGCAGCCCCCCACAACAATTGGTCGCCGACGGTAAATGCCGTGAGATATTCCCCGCCCATGGGCAGCTTGCGTAGCCGCCCGATGGGCGTCATGAGCGTGCCGGTTACAGCCGCTGGCGTGAGTTCGAGCAGACTCTCTTCACGCCGATTGGGGACGACTTTGGCCCACTCATGGGCGCCTGCTAACATGCTCTCGATTTCATCCAGCGGCAGATCGCGATTGAGCTTGATCGTCAGCGCCTGGCTGTGGCAACGCATCGCACCGATGCGCACGCACACGCCGTCAATGGGAATGGGATTGGCAGTCTTGCCCAAAATCTTATTGCCCTCCGCCATTGCTTTCCACTCCTCGCGGCTCTGGCCGTTGCCAAGGTCCTTGTCTATCCACGGCAACAGACTGCCCGCGAGGGCGTAGCCTAAATTGTCTTTCGGTAAATTGTCGCTCAACAATTGGGCGGCGACCGTGCGATCAATCTCCAAAATCGCCGACGCGGGATCGTCGAGTTTGTCTTTTACCGTGCCATGAATGGCGCCCATCTGCGCCACCAGCTCGCGCATGTTTTGCGCGCCCGCGCCGGACGCCGCTTGGTAGGTCATGGCGGTCATCCACTCGATGTAGCCGCGTTGAAACAAACCCGACAACGCCATCAACATTAAGCTAACCGTGCAGTTGCCGCCAATGTAATTTTTCACGCCGTGCTGCAAGCCGTTTTTGATCACGCTGAGATTAACGGGATCGAGAATAATGATGCTGTCTTTGTCCATGCGCAGCGCGGACGCAGCGTCGATCCAATAACCTTGCCAACCAGCGCTACGCAGCTTGGAAAATACGTCGTTCGTGTAATCACCGCCTTGACAGGTAATGATGATGTCCATCGCTTTCAGGGCGCCAAGGTTGGCGGCGTCCTTCAGCGGCATGCCGCCTGATTCTTTCGGGCCTACGCCACCGACATTGGACGTCGTGAAAAATACCGGCTCGATGTGAGCGAAATCATTCTCCGCGCGCATCCGCTCCATCAAAACCGAACCCACCATGCCACGCCAACCGACTAAACCGACTGTTTGCATCGCTTTACTTTCCAAGTTTCAACCAAACTACCAGCCTAAGATCCCCATCCCGCTTGCCTTTCAGGGCATACCTCGCCACGAAGTCCTATTTACGTGGCTTGCAGGCCATCTTACTTTACAACGCCGCAACCACCATGTCGCCCATTTCTTTCGTACCGATTTTCTTAGTACCTGCTTCGAAAATATCACCGGTTCGATAGCCCTGGGACAACACCTTGCGTACGGCAGACTCAATGCGATCCGCAGCCGTTGCTTGATTGCCGCTGAAGCGTAGCATCATCGCCGCGGACAAAATCATCGCCAACGGATTAGCGACCCCCTTACCCGCAATGTCCGGCGCGGAGCCGTGGATCGGCTCGTACAAGCCTTTGTTGTTTGCATCCAGCGATGCCGACGGCAGCATACCGATCGAGCCCGTCAACATCGACGCTTCATCGGACAAAATGTCGCCGAATAGATTGCCCGTCATGATCGTGTCGAATTGCTTGGGATTACGCACCAACTGCATGGCGCAATTGTCCACCAGCATGTGGCTGAGTTCCACCTGGGGATATTCTGGCGCGATTTCGATCACCACGTCGCGCCACAGTTGCGTCGTCTCCAGCACGTTCATTTTATCGACGGAGCAAAGCCGCTTGGCGCGCTTCATCGCCGTTTGAAAACCGATATGGGCGATGCGACGAATTTCCGATTCGCGGTAAATCATGGTGTTGATGCCGACGCGCTCGCCGTCCGCGTTTTTGCTAATGCCGCGTGGCTGGCCAAAATAAATATCGCCCGTCAGTTCGCGGATGATCATCAAATCAAGCCCGGCCACGACTTCAGGCTTCAAGCTCGACGCGTTGGCTAACTCGGCGTAGAGCAATGCAGGGCGCAGGTTTGCGAACAGGCTCATGTTTTTGCGCAAGCCCAAAATCGCCTGCTCGGGGCGTTTGGCGCGCGGCAGGGTGTCGTATTGCGTGCCGCCCACGGCGCCGAATAACACCGCGTCCGATTGCTGGCAGAGCTTCAGTGTGGCGTCGGGCAGCGGCGTGCCGGTTGCATCGTAGGCCGCACCGCCGACTAAGGCCGATTCCGTTTCAAATTTGAGTCCGTCGCGGCGCAGCACGTCGAGCACTTTAAGCGCTTCGACCATGATCTCTTGGCCGATGCCGTCACCGGGCAATATTGCGATTTTCATGCAGCGTTCCTAAGCAAAAATCCAGGGTTCGTTTATCTTGCGGGTTTCTTCGTAGAGCCGGATCTTGTCGGCGTGTTTCAAGGTGAGCCCGATTTCGTCCATGCCGTTTAGCAAACAATATTTGCGAAATGCGTCGATATCGAAATGAAACGCCGTACCCGATGGCGTCGTGACCACTTGCCGGTCGAGATCGACCGTCAGCCGATAGCCAGCAACAGGAGCAACCTCCGCGAACAACTGGTCTACTTCTCTCGCGCTCAGAGCTACCGGCAGAAAGCCATTCTTGTAACAGTTGTTGAAAAAAATATCGGCATAACTCGGCGCGATCACAGCGCGAAAGCCGTAATCCATCAGTGCCCAGGGTGCGTGTTCCCGCGACGAGCCACAACCAAAATTTTCCCGCGTCAGCAGAATCTGTGCGCCCTTGTAACGCGGTTGATTGAGCACGAAGTCCTGATTCAACGGACGTTGGCTGTTGTCGCGCCCCGGCTCGCCGCGATCCAGATAACGCCAGGCGTCGAACAGATTCGGCCCGAAGCCGGTACGCTTGATCGACTTCAAAAATTGCTTGGGGATGATGGCATCAGTGTCCACATTGGCACGATCCAGCGGCGCGACTAAGCCAGTGACGGCAGTAAATTTTTCCATGATTACCCTAACTTGCGCACGTCGACGAAATGGCCCGCAATGGCTGCCGCAGCGGCCATGGCCGGACTGACCAAATGAGTGCGTCCGCCGGTTCCCTGTCGACCTTCAAAATTGCGATTGGACGTGGACGCGCATCGCTCGCCCGGCGAAAGCTGATCCTCATTCATACCCAAACACATGGAACAGCCCGGCTCGCGCCATTCGAAGCCCGCGGCGAGGAATACCTTATCCAAGCCTTCCTGCTCTGCCTGCGTTTTTACAAGTCCCGAGCCTGGCACCACCATAGCGAGTTTGATGTTGGCAGCAACATGGCGACCGCGCGCAACCGCGGCGGCGGCGCGTAAATCCTCAATGCGCGAGTTGGTGCACGAACCGATAAAAATCTTGTCGAGCTTGATGTCTTGGATCAACGTGCCCGGTACGAGCCCCATGTAAACCAACGCACGCTCCATGCCTTCACGCTTGGTGGCATCTTTGATTTTTTCCGGATCCGGTACGCGATCGGTCACACTGACGACCATTTCCGGCGACGTGCCCCAGGTGACCAGCGGCGTAATGCTCGCGGCGTCGACTTCAACAACGTGATCGAATTTCGCGCCATCATCGGAATGTAACGTGCGCCAATAGGCAACCGCTTTGTCCCAGGCCTCGCCCTGCGGTGCAAAAGTGCGGCCCTTTACGTAACCGCTTGTAACGTCATCGGCGGCGATCATCCCGGCCCGTGCACCGGCCTCGATGGCCATATTGCACAGCGTCATGCGCCCTTCCATGGACAGGCTGCGTATGGCGCTGCCGGCGAACTCGATCGCATAGCCCGTTCCGCCGGCGGTACCAATTTTGCCGATGATCGCCAGCGCAATATCTTTCGCCGTGACGAATTTTGGCAACGTGCCTTCAACGCGCACCTGCATGGCCTTGGCTTTTTTCTGCACCAAGGTTTGCGTGGCGAGCACATGCTCCACTTCGCTGGTGCCGATACCCATGGCCAGTGCCGCGAACGCGCCGTGGGTGCTGGTGTGGGAATCGCCGCACACCACCGTCATGCCTGGCAAGGTCGCACCCTGCTCCGGTCCGATGACGTGGACGATGCCTTGACGCTTATCGAGAAACGGAAAGTAAGCCTTGGCGCCGAAGGCCTTAATATTGGCGTCCAGAGTTTCCACCTGGGTGCGCGAAATCGGATCCTTGATACCCTGATCCCAATCTCTGGTGGGCGTGTTGTGATCGGCGGTGGCGACTACGGAATTAATGCGCCAAGGTTTGCGACCGGCAAGTCGCAAACCTTCAAAAGCCTGCGGGCTGGTGACCTCGTGTACTAAATGACGATCGATATAAATCAACGCCGTGCCGTCGGTCTCTTCGTGGACAACGTGGGCGTTCCACAATTTGGAATAAAGGGTTTGCGCAACCATGATTCGACTCGAAGCGAAACGAAAATTATCTCATGTTGCTACGCAGCGAACAACCAAGACTTGCTATACACGCGCGATCAAAGCTCGATTTGTCCAAAGCAAAATGAATCCCAACGCCGCCGTCAACGCACCCAACGAGAACGTCAACCCAGAGCCGATCGGCTCCCACAGCGCACCGGCCACCAGTCCACCCACCGTACCGCCCGCGCCGTAGGTCAGGCTGGTGAAGAGCGCCTGACCTTTCGATTGATGCCGTCCCTGAAAATGGCGATGCACATAGGTCATCGCCGCGACGTGAAACGCGCCGAACGTAATGGCGTGCAGCACTTGCGCCACCACGATCAGCGCCGGCCATTCGACGCCCCAAGCAATCATAAGAAACCGCACGGTTGCGACCGCAAAGCTCCCCATGAAAATGTGTTCCAGCTTGATAACTTTGAGTATCTTCGGGAAATAGAGAAACAGGAACACTTCCACAATCACGCCCAGCGACCACAACACCCCAATGCTGGTTTTGCTGTAGCCGTGATCGACGAGAAAAATGGAGAAGAAAATGTATAGCGGACCGTGAGCAGCCGTCATGCAAAAACACGCGACGAACAAAAGAATCACTTCGCGCCGTCGCAGAATGTTCCAGATCGGCTCGCCGCTACGCTCGCCGTGATGGGCCACCGCGTCGGGAATCTTGAACGCGAACCAGGCGATGCCCAACATCATCAGCACCACGATGTGCGGCAGCCAACGCATCGCCACATGGTCGAGCAAATAACCCACGCTCGTCACAGCAAGAATAAAACCCACCGATCCCCACAGTCGAATGCGGCCGTAGCGATCCGTCTGCCCGGCAAGCTGCCCCATCGTGATCGCTTCCACTAACGGCAGCGAGCCGCCCCAAACAAAACTCGCGCATGCCGTCACCGACACCAGCCACAGGTAACGATCGCCGAGAAACACACCCGCGAACAACACCACGCTGGCGAGCGACAGCGCACGTATCACCGTTTGCGGATTGGAGCGATGATCGGCGATCCAACCCCAAATCGTCGGCGAAATAATGCGCATCACCTGCATCACCGACAGCGCAAAACTGATTTGCAGCGCGCTAAAGCTCAACGATTTGAGATACAAACTCCAATAGGAAGCAAACGCGCCGACGAAAGCGAAATAGAAAAAGTAGAAACCGCCGAGTTGGCGGAAGTGGGCGAAGTCCATGGTTGGATTCTACCAACATGCCATAGATGTGAGCGATGCCGAACGTAACAGCATCGCCAGGAGCCGCGTTCAGATTGCCTCGTGGCAATGGCATGCCTGAGAGGCAATACCTGGGCGGCTTTCCAATAAAAAAACAAACCCGGAATGCACTTCTCTCTTTACGGGCTACTTGCTTTTTTGGAACGGTAGCGACGACGTTCGCACCAGGCTAACCACGAACGTTTGTCGTGGCGACGGGACGGGTTGCCAACGGTAGCGACTTACGGGTAAGCTGAATTGCGCCGAGACCGTCGGTCATGGGGGAGGATCGTTTGACATCGTTTGCACACTGGCTAACCGAGATCGGGCTGGAGAGCTACGCGAGCGTGTTCGCGCAGAACGAAGTCGACTTCGATGTGCTCGCCTCTGTGACGGAGGCGGATCTCCAAGCGCTCGGTTTGCCCCTCGGTGCACGCAAGCGTCTCCTGCAGGCCATCGCCAAGCTGGACGGGCAAGGCGCCGCGCAGCTTGCCTCGCTGCCGACCGCCTCAGCGGCGATCCCGCCGCCAGCGCCCTTCGCTACGTTGGAGTCGCCCGCCGGCGAACGCCGCCAACTTACAGTAATGTTCTGCGACCTAGTCGGTTCGACGGCACTCAGCGAGAAACTCGACCCCGAAGAACTGCGCAGCCTGCTGCACGACTATCGTACCCGCTGCGGCGAAGTCATCAGCCGCTACGAAGGTTTCGTCGCCCGCTATGTGGGGGATGGGATTTTGACTTACTTCGGTTGGCCCACCGCCCATGAGGATGACGCCGAACGGGCGCTGCGCGCGGCGTTGGAGATCGTTCAAGCGGTGAAGCGGGCATCGTCCACCGAGGCGCTCTCCGTTCGCATCAGCA
>JBDSJK010000221.1:0-4075 GCA_039917535.1 Burkholderiales bacterium | reverse complement strand
CGGGTCGCTGGCCGAGAAGGCGTTTCTCACGCCCGACACGTATCCGTTGTCGCTGAACTCGTTGACCATGGCTTGCAATCAAGTCTCGAATCGCGACCCGGTGATGCAGATTTCTGAAGATACTGTGCAACAAACGCTCACGGCGCTACGCGGCAAAAAGTTGGTGCGCGAATGGTGGCCATCCGGTAGCCGCGTGTCGAAATACGATCACGTTTTGCACGAAGTATATGGATTGAACGAGGCGCAGTTGGCGGTGATGACCTTGCTGATGTTGCGTGGTTTTCAGACGCCGGGCGAGATCAAAGGCCGCAGCGGCCGCATGCACACTTTCCACGAGGTCGAGCGCGTCGAGGCAACGCTGCAGTCTTTGATGACGGATCGCGAAACGCCGCTGGCGACCAAACTGCCCAAGGCGCCGGGCACCAAGGAAGCGCGCTACGGGCATTTGCTGTGCGGCGAGCTTGCTCTTGAGCGTCAAGAAATGGCGCAAGGCATGGCGGCGCAGAGCACGCAACCGGTAATCGTTGAAGGAAAAAGCGTCGACCGGTTCACCAAGCTGGAAGATGAAGTTGAGCAATTACGCGCCGAGGTCAGTTGGCTGTCGCGACAATTCGAAGCGTTCAAAAAGCAATTCGAGTAACATCGCGCCATGGAATCCGCCCTATTGCTCAATCGCGATCAACAAAAACAGCACTTCGAAGCAAACAAGCTCGAGAAGCGCCTGTGCCGCCTGGTCGGTCAAGCCATAGGCGACTACGCCATGATCGAAGCGGGCGATAAAGTCATGGTGTGTTTGTCCGGCGGCAAGGACAGCTACACCTTGCTGGAAATTATGTTGCTGCTGCGCGAGCGCGCGCCGATTGCCTTCGACATCGTGGCCTTCAATCTCGATCAAAAGCAGCCGGGCTTCCCCGCGCAAGTTTTACCCGATTATCTGACCCAGCGCGGCGTGCAATTCCACATCGCCAATCAAGATACCTACAGCGTCGTTAAGCGCGTCATTCCAGAGGGCAAAACGACGTGTAGCCTGTGCTCCCGCATGCGCCGTGGCGTGATTTATCGTGTTGCAAAAGAACTCGGCGCGACCAAGATTGCCCTGGGCCATCATCGCGATGACATCTTGCAAACGCTACTGCTGAATATGTTTCATGGCGGCAAGTTGAAGGCGATGCCGCCGAAATTGTTGAGCGACAACGGTCAGCATATCGTCATTCGCCCCCTCGCCTATTGCAAAGAAACCGACCTATCGGAATACGCAGAGCAAAAAGCTTTCCCGATTATTCCCTGCAACCTGTGCGGTTCTCAGCCGAACTTGCAACGCCAGGCTATAAAAGAAATGTTCAATAGTTGGGAGAAAAAATTTCCCGGTCGCTTAGACAACATGTTTCGCGCGTTGCAAAATATTGCGCCGTCGCATCTTGCCGACACAACACTGTTTGATTTCCAAGGATTGCGAACCCAAGACGTGGCTTTTCCCGATGGCGACCTGGTATTTGATCAGGAAGAATTTAGTAACCCGGCTGTTTGAACGCCCGGAGAGCCGCATGGATACTTGCTCTCAGGCTTATTCATAATTCTTATTTGCTACATCGCTGCATCACAAGGGAGAATAAATGAACACACTAACCACCAATATGGGATCCACCACCGTTGCTTTTGATGGCTTGATATTCGCCGTGGATAAAGGCTGCTGGGCGCGCAACGGGGGCTCGTGGAGCAGCGTCACGAAACTACAGGAAATTCAAACTTCCGCGCGACAAAAGTTAGGCTTGGGCAGCGGGGTTAACGCCTGGATCGCGATGGTCGGCGAATTGGGTTTCTGTCTGCGAGTTCGCGAATGGCTGACGGACCGCATTGAGGTAGCGCCGGTGGCGGATAACAAAAACGAACTGATCGCCGTGATCGTCAGCTCGGAAGCCAAGGTTTATCTACTCACGGGCTGGTACTCATTGGTAAAAATTGACTCCGTGCCATTCGCGGAGGGAAGCGCGCACGAAATGGTGCTCGGCGCTATGCTGGCCGGCGCAAAAGCGCCCATGGCCATCGCCCTCGCCGCGCGCCGCTCGGCGGGCATTGCCGCCGGCATTGACTATGTGACTATCGCGAATGGCGAATTCGGCGGCATTCAGTTTGATCATCGCTTCACCGAACAAAAAATGATGTGAGCTAGGAAATCGCTTCTGCGTTGTTGCCACGCCGCTTTTGCGCTAAAATTCGTTTTTCCAATTGCTGCGTTTTCCCATGACTAAGTACGTCTTTGTGACCGGTGGTGTGGTCTCTTCGCTTGGGAAAGGTATCGCCGCCGCCAGCCTTGGGGCCATCCTTGAATCCCGCAACATCAAAGTAACGCTGCTCAAGCTCGATCCCTATATCAATGTCGATCCCGGCACCATGAGTCCGTTCCAGCACGGCGAGGTGTTCGTCACTGACGATGGTGCCGAGACTGATCTCGACCTGGGTCACTACGAGCGCTTCGTCAATGTGCGCATGGGCAAGCACAATAACTTCACCACGGGCCAGATTTACGAAAGCGTCATTAAAAAAGAACGGCGCGGAGACTACCTCGGCGGCACGGTGCAGGTTATTCCCCACATCACCGACGAGATTAAAGCCAACATCAAAGAAGGCGCAAAGGGCCACGATGTAGCCATCGTCGAAATCGGCGGAACCGTGGGCGATATCGAATCCCTGCCGTTTCTCGAAGCGATACGCCAGATGGGCATCGAAGAAGGCCGCAGCAACACTTGCTACATTCATCTCACGCTGGTGCCCTATCTGGCCTCTGCGGGCGAAATCAAAACCAAGCCGACGCAACATTCGGTGAAAGAGCTACGCGAAATCGGTATTCAGCCGGATATTTTGCTATGCCGTTCCGATCGACCCGTGCCCGAGGAAGATCGGCGCAAGATCGCGTTGTTCACCAACGTTGCGAAAGAAGCCGTCATTTCTGCCCACGACATGGACAGCATCTACAAAATTCCCGTGATGTTGCATGAGCAAATGCTTGACGAAATCGTATGTCATAAGCTTGGCATCCTCGCTCGCGCAGCCGATCTCAGTACCTGGCGGAAGCTGATCGACGCACGGGAACATTCGCTGTACCAAGTGGATATTGCCCTGGTCGGAAAATATGTCGATCTCACCGAGTCATACAAGTCCCTCTCGGAAGCCCTAAACCACGCAGGCATTCATAGCCGCGCCACGGTCAATATTCATTATGTCGACTCGGAGAGTATTGAGAGTAGCGGCACCGCATGTCTGGTGGGCATGGACGCGATCTTGGTGCCCGGCGGATTTGGCAAGCGCGGCACAGAAGGCAAAATCGCCGCCGTCAAATATGCACGGGAAAACAACGTGCCATATTTGGGCATTTGTCTTGGCATGCAGATCGCCGTCATTGAATTCGCCCGCAATGTGGTCGGTCTCAAGAACGCCAATTCAACGGAGTTTGATCCCGAGACGCCCCATCCCATTATCGCGTTGATCACGGAGTGGCAAACTCACGACGGCAAAGTCGAGCGCCGCGATACGAACTCCAACCTGGGCGGCAGCATGCGCCTTGGCGCACAACCCTGCGATGTCAAGCGCGATACTCTCGCCCACCGTATTTATGGCAAAGACGTCATTGCCGAACGGCATCGTCATCGCTACGAAGTTAACAATCACTACATCAGCAGGCTCGAGCAAGCGGGCATGATCATCAGCGCTCGCACGCAGGCGGAAAGCCTGACGGAAATAGCGGAGATCCCGGGGCATGCATGGTTTTTCGGCTGCCAATTTCACCCGGAATTTACCTCGACGCCGCGCACTAGCCATCCGTTGTTTTTGTCGTTCATCCAAGCCGCGCTGCAACAGGCGACCCTGCGTGTCGCTAACGCCAAAGTGCCGGCCTACAGCGGCGCACGGCTCGACACCGTTAACTGATGTTACTGTGCGGCCATGAGGTCGGTCTTAATCAGCCACTGTTCTTGATCGCCGGGCCATGCGTGGTGGAGTCGCAACAACTCGCACTTGACGTTGCGGGAGAGTTGAAGGAAATCACGGCGTCGCTCGGCATCCCGTTCATCTTCAAGTC
>JBDSJK010000220.1:0-8456 GCA_039917535.1 Burkholderiales bacterium | reverse complement strand
TAAAACACATGTTGTAGAGTCTCAATGTAATCAAACAAGGAGTTTTCTAACAATGCGGTCAGGATTATAGCAGGCATCCTTAACTTAAATCTTTCACGAAAACTTCACATTTCTATCACGAACACTTGTCACTCAATATACGTAGGCAGTTCATCATTGGATGTGGCGCAGACATCGCCTGAAGACCCGCATGGATACTGGCTCTCATGGCATGCCATGCCACGGCCCGCACTGCATATGGCTTGTGGCGATGCCGCTTAAGTAATTATCGGACCGAAAATCGTTCGATGAAGCGCCGGTCAATTTTGTCTTTCCAGCGCCATACCCAGTGACCGGCGAATGCTAGCGGCCCCCATGAGGCAATGGCGCAGGGATTGCCGGTACTGATCAGCGCCAGCGCCCGTTGCTGCGGCGCATAGGGAACCAGTGCTTGATCCATCAGCGCACGGCGTAAATTAATCGCCAGCGGCGGCCCTTGACGAACGGCATACACGCCGGATTTGGGTCGTGGCTGGTCGGCACGGGTCGCCACATCTCCCACGGCAAAGATGTTGCTGTGCGATCTGGATTGCAGGTGCTCGTTAATGAGCACGAAGCCCTGTTCGTTGGTGGCGATTCCCGCTTGTTGCGGCCAGGGCGCCGGTGTAGCACCGGTCACCCAGACGATTGCGTCGTAGGCCGCCCTGCCATCGTGTAGGAAGACTAATTCTTTGCCGGCAACGGCCACCACACGGCTATGGGCGCGAACCGGAATACCTCGCCCCGCCAACACGCGCTTGAAGCGACGGCGTACTAAGACGTTATGCATGGCCAACACTTCGGCGGTGTCACAGATGATTTGGAAACGAACGCGTTGTGCTACGCCATGGCCGGACTGCAGCGCATACTGCATCGCCAGGGCAAGTTCCACGCCGCCGACCCCGCCGCCGACCACGGCGATATGGCAAGGTTTTTCGCTGGCCGTCAGTCGCGCGCGTAAATTTTTCCAGCCCGGCAAAAATTCCTCGATGGGCTTGATGGGCAACACCGCGCCATCTGCGCCCGGTGTGTCGGCAAGCGGCGGCGTTGAGCCGGTATTGATGGACAGCACGTCGTAAGCCAACGTCGAGCCGTCATCAAGCGTGATCTGCTGTTGTGAGGGATCGGCGCCGACGACGCTGCCTTGAACGAAACGTACATTGGCTTTTCGAGCCAGCCGCGCGAGGTCAATATGGCATTCATCGAAATTGTAAAGCCCGGCGATTAAGCCCGGCAGCATGCCGGAGTAGGGCGCGTGCAGCGTCTTGTTGATCAGCGTAACTTCGGTATTGGGCAGCGGCTTTTGCGCCAGCGCTTCGAGCACGAACAAATGACTATGACCGCCGCCGGCCAGCACCAGACGTTTCACGAAATCCTATTGGTCCGCAGCGCGCAAGCGAATGTCGCCATAGTATGCGGTCGCGGATTCGCCAGTGTTGTCCGTGTCGGTCATAACGGCAATGCCGGACACTTTGGGCGGCTCTTCGCCGAATGCTTGTTTGTAGTCTTCGTACACATTGCGACGATAAGTGCGCCATTGATTGAGATGCTCCGTGCCACCGTCCACCACGATCATGCGCAGTCGATCGGTGTAGGCGTTCGGGATGATGGTTCCAACGGGCAATTTGTTTTCCCAAATATAGTTAATGCCGGCGTGAGGGGGATAAGCGCCGTAGAACAACTTTGCGGCCGCGTATTTAGCGCGTTGCCATGCGGAGACGCGGTTGGGATCGTATTCAAAGGTGAGATAAATGCGCACCGGATAATCGTCCCCCGCTTTGATTTTTGGATTGCTGCCGCTGATGGCATGGGTGACTTTCCAGCGCCATTCCAGGATTGGATAATCCTTGAGATCAAGCTGCAGAGCCTTAGTCAGCCCGGATGCGGCGGCATTGGACTGAGCCTTGATTACCGTGGTATCGCCATCTTTTACTAGCTCGTAACTGGTATGTTTGGGAATTTTTTTGAAGGTTTGCGGCTGCCAGTTTTCCGGCAGTGGATCTCCGGGTTGTACGCTTGAGAACGGGCCTAATTCCAGTACGCTATCTGCGGAAAACGTGGCGACACAGGCGAGTAACAGCGCCCCTATAAGGCCGCGAACTAGCGTCATCATGTTAAGCAAAGACGAACGGCAACTGGCTACGCACTTGGTGATAGCGCTGATGCAAATCGGCGCTGGTCGGTGCACCCAAGTTGAGTACCGCGTAGCGATAACTCCCTAGCCATTTGTATTCCCGTGCCAGGCTGGCACCTTTTTTCACATACACCCACACCCGTGCGTCGCCGTGCTGATGACGGACGTTTTCCACCTGCGCCGCATTCGGCGCGGTCATTAGCTTGCTGCCCGGAAAGGCGCGCAGAATAAAGCTCGCGGCGTGGTTGTAGCTGCCCTTGCGATAGGCGCCGTTGGGCGTATTGCCTAGACTCAAATCGAGCAGGATATCGTAGGGATTAAAGCCATCAATTTTTTCGTACAGATCGGCGAACTGATAGGCCATGCGAGGGTTCATCTCAATAATCTTGATGTCGCCGGAGGCAGGGTTATAGAAAAATTCCACGTTAAACAGGCTTTGATTCAGGCCAAAAGCATGCACCACGCGCGCCGTGATATCACCCATCTTTTGTTGCACTTCCGCCGGCAGCGACGACGGATACTCGAAACGCTGAAAAGCATTGGTGCCCGGATACATTATAGAATCGACAACACCGAGAATTTTCACATTACCGTCGTGCACATAGCCATCCACCGTCACCTGCATACCGTCGCAAATCTCTTCACCGAGAATGTGGTGAGCATCAAGCGGGAACTGAGTGTAGCGCTGTGCGAGATCTTCCGCTGGTTGGATTAATTTCTTTAATATCCAAGTTTCGAGGGGTTTGAAGGTCAAATGGCGCTTGAGGTCGGCAAAGGAATCAACCCGTTTAGCGAGTATCGAGTAGGTCGCTTTGACGGGCTTGACGAACAACGGAAACGGCAATTTGACATCTTCTTCTCGGGCGACATAGGGGGAAAAAATCGTGTAAGCCGGGGTCGCTTCGGGCGCGACTTCCCGCGAACGTTCCCGGGCGTAGAACTTGTGTTGCGCAATGAGAATCGCCGCAGTAGGCACGCCGGGTAACCCCAGCCGTTCCGCGACCACTGACGCGATCAGCGCACCGAACTGCTCTTCGTTGCTGAGCACGGCATCCAGCTTCGCATTGCGATATTTCGCGATCATCCGCGCAATGAAACGTTCGGCGGAAAAAGTCATCAGCTTGGCGTTTTCCGGGAACTTGTGGAGATCGAAGCCTTCGTAATAAAACTTAAACTTCCCCCGATAACGGGCGGAATTGAATTCCAAGAGATCCCATTCATTGGGAAACAGCACAAGGACGTTTTTGAGCATAGGGCTTGTTGTTTATCGTTAGTCAGATCGCGTAATCAAGCGTTTAGTTCATGAAGAAGATAGCGCAAATATCGATCCTGTTCCAGTCTCACCAGGTCAGCGGGGCGGTCGACATCCCAAATCGGGGCCAGCTCGACAAATTCGACGCCCATGGCCTTTAGTCTAGCGCGGGTGTCGGGCATTACAGTGGCTGTTCCCCACGGAATGTCGGAGAACACATCCGGGAAAGACTCGCGCACGCCGATCAAGCCATAGCCGCCGTCTTCCGCCGGGCCGAATACCAGATTGGGTCGCTGCGCAAGGGAGTATGCCGCCTGCTGCAAATAAGACGCTGAGATCCCCGGACAGTCCGAGCCCATGAGCAGCGCCGAACCGGCGCGGGTCAACACATCCTCTAGGGCCAGCGCCATGCGGTCGCCCAGGTTGCCCGGCGACTGAACGTGCAGCGTAATATCAAAATGGATCATGCACTGTTGGAAAAAATCATGCTCGGAATCAGGGGTACACCACAGCTCAATGACGCCAAGATCGGCTCTGGATGCGGTCTCCAGAGCACGCCATAACAGCCGCCGGTGCAATTCTACGGCGTGGTTTGGCGTCAGCGGCGGGCACAAGCGAGTTTTGACTTCGCCCGCGACGGGCGCTTTGGTGAATATCTGCAGCACACAGTGGGCGATTCTAGCCACGCTCAATGTCGGGATAATAAATCCGCACCAGCGTCGCCGGATCGGTGCCGCGCCAATAGGCAAAGCGCAGCCGCCACATCAGCCAGATCGTGGGCCAGACGCCGTGTTTTTCCCAGCGGCGGCTGGATGTGGTGATTACCGCAGCTAGGCAAATTGGGCGTTCGATCTGTTTCAGGCGAGTGCTGAGCGCGACATCTTCCATCAGGGGAAGATCGGGAAATCCCCCGACAGATTCAAACAATTTTCGCTCGACGAAAATGCCTTGGTCGCCGGTTGCTATACCCGTTAGGCGTGAGCGCAGGTTCATCAACCCGGCAACCAGGCGCAACATCGGGCGATCTGATGACAGGCGAACGTCAAAGCGTCCCCAGCCCCGGCCCGAAACGTCGATCGCCTTCTCAACCAGGCGTACTGCATTTTCCGGCAGCGTCGAATCGGCATGGAGGAACAGCAGAACATCGCCGCTTGCCGCTGCAGCGCCGGCATTCATCTGTCGAGCACGACCGCAAGGGCTGGTGATGACGGAATCAGCGTAGGCTTGTGCACCTAGGGCCGTAGTGTCACCGCTACCGCCATCGACAACAATAATTTCATGCCCCGCTTTGCGTAACGAGCCCAACGGCGCAAGAAACGCGGTGAGGTTGTTTTTTGCTTCGTTCAGTACCGGTATGACGATGGATAAACGCATTGCTTGGCGATCATTTCGGTGGCGTCCCGTTGAGGTTCCAACTGTAGTCTAAATATTTTACCTTGTACCCGTCCGCAGCGAGATCCTTTGCGATCTCCGCATCGCTCACATACCGGGCGATGAATTTCTGCGCCGAGCCAGTGCTTTTCTCGAAATCTTCCTCGAACCATTTAAAGATTTGCGAGAGGTAGGCGATTTTTTCTTTCTTGTCAAAGCGGTTGCGGCTCGGATCATTGATAAACGCGCGCGTGTTCTCGTCTAGTTGCGCTTCTAGTTTAGTGCCAGTGAAAGCGTCGCTGCGTATCTTGGGGCAGGATGACGACGCGCAGACGATGGAAAAATGTATGCGTGGCTCATCCAATTTGCGCAAGATTTCGTGCTCGACGTTGTGTAGATTCGTTTCACCGCCCGCCAAGTTATATTTAGCCGACTTGAAGAACAAATGCCGGCTAAGAAAATTTCCTGGCGATTTTCCATCGAGTATGCCCTTGATAGCCAAAGCATTGTAAGCGTTCATGTAAAACACCAGTTTGTCATTTTTAGCACCGGGCGGCGCGGCGGTTGCCAGTTGCTCCAAGTAAGTCGCAAACGATTTATCGGCGGCAATCTTGGGGTAGTTCACGAATCCATCGTCGACGCTGTTTTTCAGTACAGAATCCAACAAACCGTGATCAACCTCGGCGAACGCGAGACCCGAAGCAAGTAACGTAACAGCAAAAATATTTGTCAATATCGACATTATTTATTACCCCCCGAAACAAGAATATGAAAATAACGCACGAAACTCGGCTGCGACGACACGGGCAGCCGGATGCAATGCTTAAGCGCGCCTCGTTTTATATTTCTTATATATCACCGGGATTAAGGCAAACACGCCCAACAACACAAATGCGCCAAGGATCGGCGGCGTGAGTAATTCCTTGCTGGACGAAATCCGTCCCAGCGATTGGCCCAGATTGGCGAACACAAAGGTGCCGGGCAAAATGCCGATGGCGGTCGCGGTGACATAGGTTTTCAACGAGACATTGGTAAACGCCGGCGCGAGATTGACCAGCCAAAACGGGAACAGCGGCACAAGGCGCAGAAACAAAAGATAATTAAACGCATCTTCGGTAAAGCCCACGTTGATTTTCTGCGCAAGTCCAGCCATCTTCTTGCGCGCGAAATCCGCGTAAAGATAACGAGCGGCGAGAAACACCAGCGTCGCGCCAAGCGTGGCGGCGACCACGATCAGCGCCGTTCCCGCCCAGCGGCCGAATACCAAGCCGACTGCCAAAGACAAGATAAGCCCCCCAGGCAGGCTCAGTGCCGTGGATATCGTGTAAATGAGAAAAGCGCTGAGCAACGCCAATACATAATGTTGGTCTGCATATTGGATGAGTCCGTCGCGATTGGCTTTCAGCGTTTCCAGATTGAGGTATCGTTGCCCGCCCAAAACAAAAAACGCGATCACGCCACCGAGAAAAATTGCGATGATCAGCAGGCGGACTATAATTGCGGTGTTTTTCATGCGCTACCGCGCAATCCGGCAAGCCGCATGATCCATTTTTTCGCACTGGGCGTGAGCGATTCTTTACGACGCTGATCGGCGACACGGCGATTGATTTGCGCCAGCGTCGGATAGACGTGGATGATGCCGGAGAGGTCATTGGTGTTCATGCGCTTAGCGATGGCCAGCACATATTCGTGTATTAACTCGCCGGCATGGGGGCCGGCAATCGCTGCACCGAGAATCACACCTTTCGGGCTAGTGATAATCTTGGCAAAACCTTCCGTCTCACCTTCGGCGCGAGCGCGATCCATTGCCTCGAAGGGGAATTTATAGACACGGTACGGGAGGTCTTGTTGCTTGGCTTCGGTTTCCGAGATGCCCACCCGCGCTAGCTCTGGATCGGTAAATGTGCACCAGGGAATGATCCGCGTTTCGGCCTTGGCGAATTTTATTGGCAGCGGATTGAGAATGTTGCGCAACACCACCCCCGCGTGGTGTTCAGCCATGTGCGTGAACTGATAGGATCCCGCCACATCGCCGCACACGTAGATGTTCTTGTTGGTCGTGCGCAAGGTTGCGTCGGAGACGACTCGACCTTTTTCAACTTGTACGCTCGCGGCTTCAAGACCCAAGCCCTCGATATTCGCCTTGCGGCCGGCGGCCACCAAGAGGTGAGAAGCTTCGAGCTTAATTTCCTGGCCATCCGTAATTTTTATAAACAGCGCGATCCCGCCAGCATGGGTCTCGGCTTTCGTCGGGGTGACACCTAAATGAAAAACAATACCGTCAGCTTCCATCTGCCGGCGCACCACGGCGGCTAGATCCGCGTCTTCACGTGGTAGCAGCGTTGGACTGAGATCCACCACCGTCACCTTCGTACCTAGCCGGGCGAAGGCTTGAGCCATCTCGCAGCCGATGGGTCCAGCGCCGATCACGATCATACTCGCGACGGTTTCGTTTAACTTAAACACGGTTTCGTTGGTGAGAAAGGGCGCCTCGCTCAGGCCCGGTATGGGCGGCACATCGGGCCGTGAGCCGGTGGCAATAACAAAATTGCGCGCCGTCAGCTTGCGGCCCGCGACGCTGAACGTAGCAGGGTCAATAAACTTGCCCTCGCCGAATATCACGTCGACGCCGAGGCCGCGAAACCTTTCTGGACTATCATTGGGTTGGATGCCCGCGATCACGTCCGCCACGCGCCGCATCACTTTGCCGATCTCGATGTGCGGTGTGACCGGCGAAATTCCAAAGCGATCCGCGGTGCGCATGAGGTGTGCAACTTTGGCCGAGCGGAGCAAAGTCTTGCTGGGTACGCAGCCGTAATGCAGGCAATCGCCGCCCATGCCGCCGGGGTGTTTTTCCACGAGCGCAACTTTCGCGCCCAGGGTCGCGCCGCCCGCAGCGGTGACCAGACCGGCCGCACCAGCGCCGATGACGCATATGTCGAATTCAGGCAACGGCATAGGAATTTCCGTGAGGAGTTACAGCAATAGTCGCCCGTTCTTGCGCGAGCTTACAGGGATGAATAGCTAGGACTTGCCGCTTAGAAATTTGCTTTGCGGAAAGTTCTTCTGCAACACTTTAGTCGCATCCGCAGCCAAGTCCTTCAGTCCCATGGCTGCATAAGATTTTGCCATGATGCTCAGCGCCTCTTCGAGTGCGGGCGCTTGTGGATAAGTGTTAATGGCTTCCTGAGCGCGGTTTGTCGCTGCGAGGTACGCGCCGCGGCGATAATAGTAATCGGCAACGCGGACTTCATGCAGGGCCAGCGCGTTCACGAGATATTTCATGCGCTTGATGGAATCCGGCGCGTAGCGGCTTTCGGGGAAGCGCGTGATCAGTTCCCTGAAAGTATCGAACGACTCCCGCGCGGCTTTGGGGTCCCGCTCAGCCAAATCGTCGCTGGCAAATATGCCGAACATGCCCAAATCGTCGCGGAAGTTAGCGAGTCCCTTCAGATAAAATGCGTAATCGACGTTGGCATGATTAGGATGAAGTTTAATGAAGCGATCCGCCGCCGCAAGCGCCTGGGCGGTTTCATCCTCTTTGTAGTAAGCGTAGGCCTCGTCAAGCTGGGCTTGCTGTGCAAACCGGCCGTAGGGATAGCGCGCTTGCAGGGTTTCAAGCAGCTTGATACCTTTTTCGTTGTTGCCGCTATTGATCTCGTCCTTCGCTTCTTTATACAG
>JBDSJK010000219.1:0-2660 GCA_039917535.1 Burkholderiales bacterium | reverse complement strand
CCAACGGATTAAAAGTCCGCTGCTCTACCAACTGAGCTAACGACCCGTAAACTGGCAAACCGCAATTTTAAGTTTTTTCGCGAATCCGGTCAATGAAACTTCGCGATTTAGGTCGGATTAGTCAGCCCGAGTTCCTTCCCGAGATAAAGCCAGGTCTCCACCACTGTATCTGGATTCAACGACATGGTGGCGATGCCTTCTTCCATTAACCACTTCGCTAAATCGGGATGATCTGATGGGCCCTGACCGCAGATCCCCGCGTATTTATTGGCTCTGCGGCATGCCTGGATGGCGAGGTGCAGCATTTGTTTGACGGCCGGATCGCGCTCGTCAAACGAATCGGCAACCAGCGCGGAATCGCGATCCAGCGCAAGGGTAAGCTGCGTCATGTCGTTGGAGCCGATGGAGAATCCGTCGAATCGTTCCAGGAATTGATCCGCCAAAATCGCGTTAGCCGGCACTTCACACATCATGATAATGCGCAGGCCGTTCTTACCGCGCTCTAGGCCGCGTTGCTTGAGAATCTCAATGGTGCGATCCGCTTCGTTCAAGGTGCGTACGAAGGGCACCATGATTTCAACATTGGTCAGCCCCATGTCGTCGCGTACGCCCTTCAAGGCCGTCAATTCGAGATCGAAACAATCCTTAAAGGAATCGGCGATGTAGCGCGCGGCGCCACGGAAACCAATCATGGGATTTTCTTCGTGAGGTTCATAAACGCTGCCGCCGATTAGGCTGCGATATTCGTTGGACTTAAAATCCGACAGACGCACGATCACTTTCTTGGGCCAGAATGCCGCCGCAAGTGTGGCGATGCCTTCCGTGAGCTTGTCGACGTAAAAAGTTTTTGGATCCGCGTAACCGACGCAGCGCGCTTCCACTTCTGCCCGCAAATCTTTAGGCAAGTTGGGGTAATCCAACGCGGCACGCGGATGCATGCCGATCATGGCGCTGATGATGAATTCCAGCCGCGCCAAGCCGATACCGTGGTTAGGTAGCGCTTGAAAATCGAACGCGAGCTGGGGATTCCCCACGTTCATCATAATCTTGACGGGCAGTTCCGGTAGTTTTTGCAGCGACATATTCAACACTTCAAACTTAAGCGCGCCGCGATAAATATTTCCCGTATCACCTTCCGCGCAGGACACCGTGACCGCGTGGCCTTCCTTCAATACATCGGTCGCGTTCCCACAGCCCACTATGGCCGGTACGCCTAATTCGCGGGCAATGATCGCCGCATGGCACGTGCGCCCGCCGCGATTAGTGACGATGGCCGCTGCGCGCTTCATCACCGGTTCCCAGTTGGGATCAGTCATGTCGGTGACGAGAATATCGCCGGGCTGAACTTGATCCATTTCCGCGGAGTCCATAATGATGCGCACCTTGCCTGCACCAATCTTTTGCCCGATAGCGCGGCCGCTGGCGAGCACTTCGCCGCTTTCCAGCAAACGGTAGCGGCTGTATTTATCCTGCTTGCCTTGCGATTTCACCGTCTCGGGCCGCGCTTGCAGAATATAAAGTTTGCCGTCAACACCGTCGCGGCCCCATTCGATATCCATGGGGCGCTGGTAATGCTCCTCGATGATTATGGCGTAGCCCGCCAATTCCTCGGCCTCGGCATCGCTAATGGAGAAACGCTTGCGCTCGGCTTCCGGCACGTCGAGCGTGACGGTGGATTTGCCCGCCGCACGCGCCTCGGAGAACAGCATCTTGATGGCTTTCGAGCCTAGGCTTCTGCGCAAAATGGCGGGGCGCTTATTTTTTAAGCAGACTTTACTGACGTAAATTTCATCGGGATTCACTGCGCCTTGAACGACGGTCTCTCCCAGGCCATAGCTCGACGTGATGAAAACCACTCCGGGGAAGCCCGATTCCGTGTCCATGGTGAACATCACGCCGGCGGCGCCAACATCGCTGCGCACCATGCGCTGTATGCCTGCGGAGAGCGCGACTTCGCTGTGCACGAAGCCCTTGTGAACGCGGTAGGAAATCGCGCGGTCGTTATACAACGAAGCGAACACATGTTTGATGGCGACGAGGACGTTATCCAAGCCGTGGATGTTGAGGAACGATTCTTGTTGTCCTGCGAACGAGGCGTCGGGCAGGTCTTCCGCCGTGGCGGAAGAGCGCACCGCGACCGAAATCTCCGATCCCGCCTCTTCGAGCATTTGTTTGTACGCAGTGGCGACCGCCGCCTGTAGCGCAGGTTGGAATGGCGCGTCCACAACCCAGCCGCGTATCTGCGCGCCCGCTTGGGCTAAGGCCGTTACGTCGTCTACATTGAGCTGGGTTAGCGCTTGTTCGATTTTTTCGCTTAGTTGGTTGTGCGCGAGGAATTCTCTAAAGGCGAACGCGGTGGTGGCAAACCCGCCGGGAACACGCACGCCGGAACCGGCGAGCTGGCTGATCATTTCTCCTAACGAAGCATTTTTTCCACCGACTTCGTTTACGTCGCCCATGCGTAGTTGTTTGAACCATGCAACGTGTTGTTGTGTCATCGCAGCAGACCCGTCATGTTTTGGATTAGAAAAACTGGCTATTATAGCAACTTACAGTTAGCTACCGACGCTCCAAGCCCATGACCCTACAGCGCAATGTATTTTTTGTCTCCGACGGCACCGGCCTCACGGCGGAATCCCTAGGCCAGTCTATGATCACCC
>JBDSJK010000218.1:0-15462 GCA_039917535.1 Burkholderiales bacterium | reverse complement strand
GCCTGCACTTTAAGCTGAACCGACTTCGTCTCCAAAAATTCTTCAAAGCCAAAGCGCCCCAACTCGCGGCCATGGCCCGATTGCTTGTAGCCGCCAAACGGCGCCATAGGATTAAACGGCGCGCCGTTGATGTCGATTTGCCCCGCGCGCATACGCCGCGCGACTTTGCGGGCGCGCTCATCGCTGCCGGACCACACGCCGCCGGCCAGGCCGTACACCGTGTCGTTGGCGATTTTCACCGCTTCGTCTTCGTCGTTGTAGGTGATGATCGACAACACCGGGCCGAAGATTTCCTCTTGCGCGAGGGTGCTGTTGGGTTTGACTTTGCCGAACACTGTCGGCTTCATGAAATAACCTTTGTCCAGACCTTCCGGCCGTTCGGCGCCGCCGCACAACAGTTCCGCGCCTTCCGCTTGGCCTTTGTTGATGAATTCACGCACGCGCTTCAATTGAGCTTCCGAAGTGAGCGGGCCGAGTCGCGTGGTTTCGGCAAACGGATCGCCGACGGTGTAACCCTTTGCGGCCTCAACCGCGAGTGCCGCGGCTTCGGCGTAGCGGCTCTCGGGCACCAGCATGCGCGTGAAGGCCGTGCAGGTTTGCCCGGAATTGATGAAGCACGCGCCGACGGTGCCTTTCACCGCGGCGGGAAAATCCGCATCGTCCAAAATCACCGAAGCGGATTTGCCGCCGAGTTCCAGCGCGATGCGTTTCACACTTTGCGCGCCGATTTCCGACACGCGTTTGCCCGCCCGGGTGGAGCCGGTGAAAGAAACCATGTCGACCTCGGCATGTTGCGCCAATGCTTCGCCGACGACGGGGCCATAGCCCGTGACCATATTGAACACACCCGCCGGCAAGCCCGCCGCATGGATTACTTCCGCCAAAATAAACGCGTTGATCGGCGCGACTTCCGAAGGCTTGAGCACGACCGTGCAGCCAGCGGCCAGCGCGGGCGCGACTTTCGCGGCGATTTGATGCAACGGATAGTTCCACGGCGTGATACACACGACCACGCCGACCGGCTCTTGAATCACGAGAGAGTTACCGATGGTTTCTTCAAACTGAAATTCCTGCAGCAGTTTGATGTTGTTCGCGAAGCTCAAAATCGGCATAGCCGTTTGGATGCGCTGCGCAAGTTTGATCGGCATGCCGACTTCGCCGGCGATGGTGCGGCCGATTTCTTCCGCCCGCGCTTTGAGTCCCTCAAGGATTTTTTGCAAGTAGCCGGTGCGCTCCGCCACGCTCGTCGTTGACCACGAGTCGAAAGCCGCGCGCGCCGCTTTCACGGCTGCGTCGGCATCGCTCACCGTGCCGGCAGGGACCGTTGCCATGACTTCTTCTGTCGCCGCGTTGAAGACCTCGATGCTTTCGTTGCTGGCGGATTTTACCCACGCGCCGTTGATATAAAGCTTGTCGTATGTTTGCATGTTTAATCTCTGCTCCAAGAAAGGTTGCGCTATTTTACATCGCCATGTGAGCAACCATATTGAATATGCGATGGCCTGGGAGGCAGTACCAAAGCGGCTTCCAGAGCATGCATTGGCGGGAGGCAGGCTGGTAATGCCTTCCAGGTCATGCCATTGAAAAAACTACTGATTCTGCGTCGGGTCGATTTTCTCGAAGCGCTTGATGGCGTTGCGCAATACTTCCGGAACCGGTGCCGATTGCCGGGTTTTCGGATCGGCGTTGACATAAATATTTTCGCCGCTGATGAGCAAGTCATCGCCGCGATAAATTTCAAACAGGAATTGCAGGCTTGATCGGCCGATGCGGGCGACGCGGCAATAGATGTCGATCTCGTCGTCATAGCGCGCCGAGGCTTTGTATTCCAGCGTAGCTTTGACGACGAATAAATCGCTGCCCGCTTCGAGCAATCCGGCTGGGTAGGGGAAGCCCATAGCGCGCAAATATTCCGACATGGCTAGATCGAAATAAGTCAGATAGTGGCCGTTGAACACGATGTCTTGACGATCCACTTCCACCCAGCGCACGCGCAGACGATGAAAATAAGCGAAGTCTTGTTTAGCCATTTTTTCTTTTGGCTGAAAATTAATTTAGCGGTGGCGGCTTGAACCCGCCGATAAGGTTCTCCAACAGCGAGGCGAACTTGATCGTGGTGTGATCTTCCAAATAAGGCCCGACGATTTGCATGCCGACCGGTAACGCCTGGGATTGACCAACGGGCGCGACAGTGACGGGCAGATAGGCCAGGGTCGGCAAACTGATCCAGAAAAAATTATCGAAGTACGGCCGCGGTTTGCCGTTCACCTGTAGGGTGCGCTCGAGCATGTTGGGGCTGTGATCGTGCAGGAACGCGGGTGTGGGCGTAACGGGCATCAGCAACACGTCGTAGTGCGAAAAGAACTCCGCCATCGCCGCGCGATAGCGAGCACGGGCTTCGTTCGCTCGCAGCCAATCGCGGTGCCGCGACGTAGCAACGCGATAGAACTGCGCGCTTAAGCTGTGGTCATCGGCAGAGAATTTTCCCGCTGCCGCGATGTAGTCATCGAACGCGTTGTCCGGCACACCGGCATACATCAGCGGCCACAAAAGCCGTGTGTAGGTATGAAACGCGTCGATTAACTTGAATGTGGGACGCGCCGACTCATTGACGGCCACGTCCCCCTGACGCAGCGCGTCGACCGCGCCGAGCAGCGCGGTGCGCACCGCGTCGTCGAGCGGAAACGCTGCTTCATCCAGCCACAGGGCGACACGGTAGTCCTTAAGCTTCTCGTGCCGCGGTCTGGGTAAATCCAAACGCCAAGCAACGCTTTCGAGACGATTGGGTCCGGCCAAAATATTGAGCAACAGTGCAAGATCGTCAGCGCTGCGGGCAAGCGGGCCGGCGACGGAAAGATCGGCTGCCCCCAACGTGCCGGGCGGGCCGGGGACATGACCACGCAGTCCAATCAAGCCATAACTCGGCTTGTGTCCATATATGCCGCAAAAATGTGCCGGTGTGCGGATCGAGCCGCCGATGTCACTGCCCAACTCGAAGGCCGTCATACCCGACGCGACAGCCGCCGCTGCACCGCCCGATGAGCCACCGGGTGTGCGGGTGAGGTCCCAAGGATTGTTGGTCGTGCCAAATAGGCCGTTGTAGGATTGCACATCGCCGGCCAAATAGGGCGTATTGGTCTTGCCGATGATGACCGCGCCCGCATCGACCAGCCGCTGAACCGCGTCCGCATTCGATGCCGAGACGTGGTCGCGATACATCTCGGCGCCCGCGGTGGTACCGAACGCGATGGTCTCAAAGGTATCTTTGATCGTAATCGGTAGGCCGTGCAGCGGGCCGTTGATTTCGCCGCGCGCGAGCGCTGCATCCAGGGCATCGGCCTGGATGCGCGCCAGTTCCGCATCGTGGGTTACTACGGCGTTTATGTCGCCATTGTGTCGATCGATGCGATTCAGGTAAGCATCGAGCAACTCACGGCTGGTGAATTTTTTGCTTCTGATCCCGGTGGCTAAGGCCATCGCCGACTGCAGAGCCCATTCATACATTTCTAAAACCTCTGTGTCTCATTCCGGCGGGCGCTTTGTCATTCTGAGCAGAGCGAAGAATCTGCTTTGCGCTGAATCAATCAATTGCAAAAGCAGATTCTTCGTCGCTGCGCTCCTCAGAATGACATAGGAGAGGTTTTTTGCAACGTGCTTTAATTGAACAGATCCGGCTGTTCCTTACTGATGCGATCCCACAGCGGCTGAAACTGATACCAGCCCGCTTCGTGGGTGCCGATCTGCTTGCATGTTAAATCCGCATTGGCATGATCGATCAGTATGGGCTTGCCGGCTGCTTCCGCCAGCAACTGTGCTTGGCAGGTGCGTTCCAAGGTGATGAACCACCACACGGCTTCGTCGACGCTGGTGCCGACGGTCAAGTTGCCGTGATTTTGCATGATCACGGCTTTTTTCTGGCCGAGCGACTCGGCGATGCGGTCGCCTTCTTCCACGTCGTACACCACGCCACGAAATTCACTGTACACCGCGATGTCTTGATAAAACGCGCAAGCATCCTGCGTGAAAGGATCGATCGGACGGCCGAGCGTGGACCAGGTCTTGCCGTACAGCGAGTGCGAGTGAGCGGCGGCGATGACATCGGGGCGTGCTTTGTGAATGCGCGAGTGTATCGCGAAGGCCGCCGTGTTGTAGGTGTGTTTGCCCTCCAGCACTTTGCCGGCGTGATCGACCAGGATCAAATCGGAGACTTTGATCTGACTAAAATGCATGCCAAACGGATTGACCCAAAAGCATTCTTTGTATTCCGGGTCGCGCATGGTGATGTGGCCGGCGACACCTTCGTCGAAACCGAACTTCGAGAACAGGCGAAAGCCCGCCGCGAGGCGCTCTTTCATGTGGCGGCGTTGTTGTTCCACCGTGGCGAAGGTGGGCGCTTGGTGCATGGGTCGGTTTACGTTGAATTCATTCATGTGAGTCTCCTAATTAAAACCTACGGGACGAGTACGACTTTTCCTGTGACCTTGCGTTGCATCATATCGTTTAACGCTTGCGCCGCTTCGATCAAGGGATACTGCTTCGACACCAGCGGCTTGAGCTTGCCTGCGGCGAACCACGCGCCGAGTTCCTGCAGCGATTCGATGTTTCGTTGCTTTTCGCGGCGCGTAAAATCCCCCCAGAATACGCCGACGATGGAATTGCCTTTCAGCAACGTGAGATTCAAAGGAATCTTAGGAATTTCTCCAGACGCGAAGCCGATCACCAGATAACGTCCGGCCCAGCCCGTTGAACGCAGTGCCGGTTCCGCGTAGGGGCCGCCGATGGGGTCGTACACTACGTTCACGCCTTTTTCGCCAGTGATTTCTTTGATCCGCGTGCGCAAATCTTGTGTCGTATAGTTGATCAACTCATCGGCGCCGTGAGCTTTACACACCGCCAATTTCTCGTCGCTGGATGCAGCAGCGATCACCTTTGCGCCCATGACTTTGCCAATCTCAACGGCTGCTAGGCCCACACCACCGGCCGCGCCTAACACCAATAAGGTTTCGCCCGCCTTGAGTTCCGCACGATGTTTGAGCGCATGGTGCGAGGTGCCGTAGGTCATAACGAAGGCAGACGCCGTGGCGAAATCCATGCCGCCCGGAATGGGGATGAGCTTGTCCGGCGTTGTCATCACTTCTTCAGCGAAACCGCCCCAGCCGGTGAAGGCAATGACGCGGTCGCCGGCCCTGACACCCGTGACGCCCTCGCCGATTTCTTTCACCTCACCGGCGACTTCGCCACCGGGGGAAAACGGCCGATCGGGCTTGAACTGATATTTGCCTTGAATGATAAGCGTGTCGGGGAAGTTCACGCCGCACGCTTTCACCGTGATCACCACCTGGCCCGGCCCGGCCTTCAATGACGGAATGTCCTCGATGACCAGGGTTTCCGTTCCGCCCCACGCCTTACACAGCACTGCTTTCATGCTAACCTTTTGTCTCGTCGTTAAGCGCTTATTTTGCCAGTTTTGCGCCCCGGCCGCTTGAAAATTCCCGCCGTCGCCCCGATATGCCGCACAAACGTTGTCATCCAGAGGAAACCATGCAAACCGATACCAGCAAAGAAACCGCCAAAGAATCGTTAGCCTTCCAGGCGGAAGTTAAACAGCTTTTGAAACTCATGATTCACTCCTTGTACAGCAACAAGGAGATTTTTCTGCGCGAGTTGATCTCCAACGCGTCGGACGCCTGCGATAAGCTGCGCTTCGAGGCGATTAAAGATGGCGCGCTGTACGGCGACGATTCGGACCTCAAGATCCGTCTCGACTTTGACAAAGCCGCTCGCACCATCAAGATTTCCGATAACGGCATCGGTATGTCGCGAGATGAAGTTATTCAGAATATCGGCACCATTGCTAAATCCGGCACGCGGGAATTTTTTCAACAGCTTTCGGGGGATCAAGCGAAGGATGCCAACCTGATAGGCCAATTCGGTGTCGGTTTTTACTCGGCGTTTATTGTTGCCGACAAAGTGACGTTAACGACGCGACGGGCTGGCCTCGGGGCCGATCAATCAGTCCGTTGGGAATCGCAAGGCGAAGGGGACTATACCCTGGAAGCCGCATCCAGAGCGGCTCGTGGCACGGATGTCGTCTTGCATTTACGCGCGGGCGAAGACGAATTGCTCAATGCTTGGCAATTGAAATCGATCATTCGCAAGTATTCAGATCACATCACATTGCCCATTGTGATGAAAAAAGAAGAGTGGGATGCGGAGAAAAAAGAAAATAAAATCACCGCTGAGGAAGAAGCCGTCAATCAGGCCTCGGCCTTGTGGGCGCGTAGTAAGAACGATATTACCAAAGAGCAATACGACGAATTCTACAAACACGTTGCCCACGATCATGAAGCACCGCTTGCCTACAGTCATGCCCGGGTCGAAGGTAAACAGGAATACACTGAGTTGCTGTACATTCCGGCAAAAGCGCCGTTCGATCTGTGGGACCGGGAGCAGCGCCACGGCATCAAGCTTTACGTGCGCCGCGTGTTCATTATGGAAGATAAAGGCGATTTGCTGCCGCACTACCTGCGCTTCGTGCGCGGGGTGGTTGATTCCAACGATTTGCCGCTAAACATCTCGCGCGAGATTTTGCAGGAAAGCAAAGATGTCGAGGCGATCCGCGCGGGTTGCGTGAAAAAAGTGTTGTCTGTTCTTGAATATCTCGCCGAGAATCAGAAAGATCAATATGAAAAATTTTGGAGCGAGTTTGGCCGTGTCGTTAAGGAAGGGCCTGGCGAAGATCATGCCAACAAAGCGCGCGTCGCCAAACTGCTGCGTTTTGCCAGCACGAACGACAATACCGAGAAGCAATCCGTGTCGCTGGCCGATTACCTGGCACGTATGAAAGAAGGCCAGGAGAAAATATACTATGTCACGGCGGATACGTTTGCCGCGGCGAAGAACAGCCCGCACCTGGAAATTTTCCGCAAAAAGGGCATCGAGGTATTGCTGTTAGCGGACCGCGTTGACGAGTGGGTCGTAAGCCATGTTACGGAGTTCGAAGGCAAGCCGTTGCAGTCCGTCGCCAAGGGCGATTTGGATTTAGGCAAACTAGCCGACGAGCAAGAAAAGCAAGCGCAAGAAAAAATCGGTGAAGAATTTAAAGATTTGATCGCTCAGATCAAAACGTCTTTAGATTCCAAAGTGAAAGACGTGCGTGTCACTCACCGTCTTACGGACTCGCCCGCATGCCTGGTGGCTGATAACTATGACTTATCGGGCAATCTGGAGCGCATGTTGAAGGCCGCCGGACAAAATGTGCCGAGTAGCAAACCGATTTTGGAAATCAATCCCGGCCACCCTTTGATTGCCAAGCTCAAATCGGAGCAGGGCAAAGCGCGCTTTTCCGATTGGTGCCATATATTGTTCGACCAGTCTTTGCTCGCGGAAGGGGGGCAGATCGAAGATCCGGCCACGTTTGTGAAACGGCTTAACGGTTTGATGCTGGAACTGGCGGGCAACGAGAGTCGGATTATTCTGCCGTCCTAGCGGCGTCGCCACGACGCTCATGGCTATTGGCTGCTGGCGATGCATGGCCTGCGAGCCTGATTCCATACGCTTCTTCAAGCAGTGCTAGCGCCTGAAAATCGCGAACAATACCGACAGCACAATCGAGATGATGATGCTTGATGTGATCGGGAAATAAGCGCCGAAACGATCTTTGCGGAAACTCATGTCGCCGGGCAATCGGCCCAAGCCTAGCTTGCTCAGCAGCGGCCAAGCGATACCCAAAACGACACACACGATTGCGATGGTGAACAACCACTTTGCCATAGTGCAATTGAAGGAAACTCTGATTAAGTCCGATTTCGTCGCGCTATGTCGTTACTCACAAAAAATATCTTCTTACATATCATCAATATGCGGCGTCGATATTTTTTGCCCGTGCCTAATATCGCTTAGAACTCGAACTTAATCAGAGCTTCCTTAAACCCGACAGTAAAACATCATCATATTCGCTTCGCGGAAAATTACCAAGTCTGCGCTCAGTGCGGCTTTCCGCCCGTTGCGGTTCGGCGGTATAGTAAGTACGCCTACAAAATAACTTCACTCTAGATGAGCAATACGCACTTTACACCCGAGCAACGCGAGACCACCGTTTCCGTCCAAGATCATCTGCGCCTTGCGGTGCGGCAGTGGGCTAGCGCGCGACCGTTGGGTTCTGTCGTTATCAGCCATGGTTTTGGCGAGCACAACGGCCGCTACACGGTTCTTGCCGAAAAACTGGTCGCGGCGGGCCTGGCCGTTACGCGCTACGATATGCGCGGCCACGGCAAATCCGGCGGCAAGCGTGGCCATGTGCCCAGTTATGATGCTTATCTGGACGATCTCGCTGAAGTGATCAGCTACGCGCGTCAGCAGTGGCCACAACTACCTATGTTTTTGTTTGGTCACAGCATGGGCGGCGGGTTGGTGCTGAATTACGCATTGCGTCGCCAAGATCAACTGCATGGTGTGATCACAACGGGGCCGTGGCTGCACCAGGCGTTTCAGCCTCCGGCGTGGAAGATGAGATTGGCCAAGATAATAGCCGGTGTGTTGCCGGCCATGAGTATGCCGACCAACCTCGATATACATCGCTTATCCCGCGATCCGGCAAACGGCAAAGCGATAGAAAACGATCCGTTGACGACTAAGGTCATGTCCGCCGCGAGTTTTATCGGTTGCATTGCGGCGGGTGAATATGCCATGGCCAATGCGAAACATTTTCGCCCGCCGTTGTTGTTGATGCATGGCGGTGACGATGCAATTATCGACATCAAGGCCAGTGAAGCTTTCTTCAGTGCAGTAGAAAGCACGGACAAAACCTTCAAAGCTTGGCCGGGCATGTACCACGAAATATTAAACGAGATTGACGCTGAACCCGTTTATCAAACCATTATTGACTGGCTGAAAAAGCATCTTGCCTAGCAATGCTCACGGCACAACCCGTCCATTTAAGTCAGAAACACGGCGCGACGGGCTAAGGATTCTTTAACGCGGCCTCGGCCTTCTCCAGCCAGGACTGCATGCCCATGTCGAGTTACAGGAATATGACGCGGGCCAAGGCGGTGCGCGGCAATCTCGCCGAGGAGGCGTAGGGCACATGCCTTGTGGCCCCTCTGCCTGGAGTCATGGGCGAGTTCCACGGCCTGCCCGGCACATTGGCAGGCACCCTCTATACGTCCGGCCTGCAGATACGCTTCGAGTAAATGTGCAAGCCAGGGCGAATTTGCACACTTGTCCCACGCCGCCTCTTGCAAAAAGTCACGCCGGCGCTTAGAGTATCAGATATATACAATCTATATATTTCTGCGAGCCATAAAACATGAGTGAACATCTGTTGCTGAAATTTCGCGCCAAAGATTCTCCGTATGGCGTAACAAGGGATACGTTGAAGGTGCTGGCAGCCGAGTTAGGGATGCCGGAGACGACGATCATTCACCTTGCCGTATCGCGGTTTGCCAAAGACGTTCTACCGCAATACGAATCCGATCAAGGTCCACCCTCAGCGAAAGATCTGACGTGGCTACGCAAAACAGCAAAGGCAAAACTGCCGAAGGGCAAGGTGATCAGTCGAAGGTCGTTGCTGTAATCGATGGACAATACATGGAGTCCGCCGGAGCCTGGCGATATTGTGTGGTGCCGGTTTCCTGACCGTGCCCGAGATGTGGCAGGCTTGAAACCGCGACCCGCCCTGGTCATTGCCGTGACGCAGTACACGGATGGCACATCGGTTATGGTTGCGTACGGCACCTCCCAGAAACTCAACCGGTGGGTGGCCGGAGAATTTGCCATCCGCAACGCAGAGAATCTCGCCGCCTACACTGCTGCCGGTCTCTCCCATGACACAAAATTTCGTCTTGGCGATGCCCTGGAATTACCTTGGACGGACGAATTCTTCGCCGTGCCGCCTAGTTCAAGACACGGACAGACGCCAAAACTCGGCACGCTTCACCCATCGCTGATGAAAGCATTCGCCAGGTGCCGCTAAGTCGCGGGGAAGCCGATAAACGAATTCGCGTCTCGACTATTTGCCACAGTGCTAATGGGCGGTCGCCTGCAGGTCTTTTAGCGCGGCCTCGGCCTTCGCCAACCAGGACTGCATGCCCATGTCGCGGAACATCGACAGGGCCGCACTGAACTGCTCTTGCGCGCCACGAGGTTCGCCTGCCTTCTTGGCCAACTCTCCGAGCGCGAAATGACACTGCGCTTCCAGCGGCCGCATGTCCAGTTCGTGCGCGAGCGCCAAGGCTTGTTGGTAGCTGTCTCGAACCTGTCTCACATTCGCGGATGCGCGGTAGGTGTAAATGTTGCCCAGCAGATAGAGGGTGCGAGCTTCGTCGCCCCGCTGTCCAAGCTTGCGGGCCAGATTCAGCGCCCGCTGTCCGGCCATCACCGCTTCGTCGATCCGCCCCGCATGGCCGTAGGCATCGCCTAGAAACGCAAGCACTTGCTGCCCAAATGCTAAGATGTTTTTTGACTCGGCGAACTGCCAGGCTCGCTCCAACAGCGCGAGCGCATCGTCAAGTTGGCCAGACACGTTGAATACTTCACCGACCCGCGCCGCCATGATCAGTTGCGGCAGGGGGACGTCAGCGGCAGCGTAGGTCTGCAACCACCGCTGCACGAGGTAAAGCGCTTTTTGGGTATCACCCTTGCGGAGATGGGATGATCCCGAGCATGCATCTGCCATCGCGCGCAGATAGAGACTGTCGAGGGTCTGCGCGAACTTCACCGCTCGCTCTGTATGCAGCATTGCCTGGCCGAACTCCCCGAGCTCGGCAAAGCAAATCGCTGCAGTGCTCTGAGAGATGGAATAGCTGGCTCTAGTCAAGGCTTCCTGAAATACCTCGGCCCCCCACGGCTGAAGCAGCCGCGCGGGGATCTGCTCCGGCTCGAGCCCGACGTCGCGCTGGAAGAAGTCGATGGCTGTGCGATAGGCGCCGAGATGAAAATGTGGAAGTCCCAGAGAATACCGGGCAATGATGCGCAGGGTCGGTTCCTGCAGGGTCTCCGCAATCACCAAGGCACGCTCTCCATGATCGATTGCCTCGGCGCTACGGCCCATAAGACTCAACGCAACGCTCACTGAGCAATGAACCAATGCCTCGCGGCGGGAATCCTCCAGGGCTATGGCCAGCAGCTCCGCATCGCGGCCAAGCTCAAGCACGCGCGCAAATTCTCCGAGCGGACCCAGGCACGTGCGCACCGCCAGGCGCAGATCTACGGCCTGCTCCAATGTGGCTTTGCTCTGGGGCAGATGCGGCACCACTGCTATGGCCTGCTCCAGGTGTGACCAGGCCTCGCGGTTCGCGGAGCGCCCAAGGGCCTTTTCACTGGCCTGGCGAAGGTAACTGAGCGCCTTGTCCCACACCTCACCGCGCAGTGCATGATGGGCCAATCGCTCGATCTGCTCCGCCAACCGGTCGGCGTAGAGCCGCTCGATCGACGCCATGATGCGGGCGTGCAGGGCCTTGCGCCGCTCCTGCAGCACGCTGCCATAGGCCACCTCGTGGGTCAGCGCATGCTTAAAGGTATATTCCAGGTCAGGGAATAGGTTCTTCTCGTAGACGAACTCCGCCGCCTGCAGCGTAGCAAGACGCTGGCGCAGCACCTCTTCGGGCAGCTCCTCGATCGCCTGCAGCAGCGTGTACGGCACATCCTTGCCGATCACCGCCGTGTCTTGCAGCAGATGTTTGTCGTCGGCAGTCAGCCGGTCGATCCGTGCGGCGAGAATCGCCTGCACTGTGGCCGGCACTTGGATGCTGGTGAGCGGTGCGGTCAACCGATAGGCGCCGCGGCCTCCTTGCAGCGCTGCGGTTTCCACCAAGGCACGCACGCTCTCCTCCAGGTACAACGGGTTGCCCTCGGTACGCTCGATCAGTAGGTCCGCCAGCGGCTGAACGGATAGATCGGTGCCGAGCAAGGTGTGAAGCAACTCCTCGGCATTCTCGCCCGTTAGCGGGTCGATGCGCAGTTGCGTGTAGTAAGTCTTGTTGCTCCAGGGTGATAGATATTCCGGGCGGAAGTTGACCAGCAACAGCAGTTGCGCGGTGGGCAGGCTTTCCACCAGCGCATCGAGCAAGGCTTGGCTTTCACCATCGATCCAGTGCAAGTCTTCGAACACCAGTACCAGCGGTTGCACTTGCGCCTCGCGCAGGATCAGGCGTTTGCACGCATCGAGCGTGCGCATGCGCTTTTGTACCGGATCGAGTGGCTTCCACTTCTCGTCGTCCACGGGGATATCCAAGAGAGCGAGCAGGGGCACCAGATGCGGCTTAAACGTCTCATCCAGCGTCAACAGCTTGCCGGTGGCCTTCTCGCGCATACGCCGCCCATCGTCGCGATCTTCGATCTGGAAATAGGTCTTCAGCAATTCGATCACCGGCCGGTAGGCACTGGCCTTACCGTGGGACACGGAGGCGCTTTCCAAAATGAGAAAGCCTTGGCTGCGTTGGGAATGGATGAATTCCCATGCCAGGCGCGATTTCCCGACCCCGGGTTCGCCCACCAAGGCGACGATCTGCCCCTGGCCGGCGTGGGCCTGTTCCAGAGCGGTGAACATCTGCGTCAACTCGGCGCTGCGTCCGGCAAACTTGGTGAGCCCGCGGACGGCGCCCGCTTGTAGTCGCGTGCGCGCTTTGCCCGCGCCGGTCAGCTCGTATACTTCGATGGGATCGGGCAATCCCTTCACCGGAATCGGCCCCAATGCCTTAACCTCGATGTAGCCTTCGGCAAGCCGCAGGGTTTCTGCGGTAATGCGGATGGTGCCGGGCAGCGCCAGTTGCTCCATGCGCGCGGCCAAATGGGTGGTCACGCCCACCGCCGCGTACTCGCGCGAGACGTCGTGCTCGATGGTGCGCACCAGCGTGTCGCCCGAATTGATGCCCACCCGGATTTGCACTTCCACACCATACTTGCGTCGCGCCTCGTCGCGGTGGCCGGCGACGCTGGCCTGCATGGCAAGGGCGGCGTAACAGGCGCGCATGGCGTGATCTTCGAGCGACAGCGGTGCGCCGAACAGCGCCATGATGCCGTCGCCCATGACGCGGTTCACCGTGCCGCCGTAGCGATGCACCGCTTCTTTCATTTGCACGACCACCGGATCGAGGATGGCGGTGACTTCTTCGGGATCGCTGTGCGCGATGGCTTCGAGCGAGCCTTTCATGTCGGCGAAGAGCACGGTGATGAGCTTGAGCTCGCCGTCCAATATGGTTGCATTGCCTAAATTTTCGTCAGCGGTGGGCTTGCTTGATTGCGGAGTAACGGCCCCGCCGCATTCTGGGCAAAACTTGGCCGTCGACGGCAGCGCTACGCCGCAGTTCGCGCACTTGCGCGCGAACGGACTGCCGCATTCCAGGCAGAATTTTGCGCCGGGAGAATTCTCGTGGCCGCAGCGAAGACAATTGTAAGAGGGCATTGTGGTTACCCCATGCATACGGCAAGCTCGTCAGGATCGATGAATTTAAAGTCTAACAGCTTTAAATCGCGCTTAGAACTCGAACTTAATCAGCGCTTTCCTAGCGCCATGGGGCACACGGATTGATCGCGTAGACACAGTATTTATGCACATAACAGGGCAATTATCGTCTGAAAAGGCTACCCAGAGCCAATCCACAACAATTCTCGTATCTGGCTTAGCGAAGTCTGTTACGCAGGCCATCAGTCCTACTCGTATAGATACGGACCTTCATGCTGGCCCGTATACAGCGTATGACTTGCCATTGCTTTGTTTTGCCACACATGCAGCATAAGTCCCGCCGGTTCCAGGATAAATGCCACGGGCGCATCATCGCCAAGATCGAATTGAATCTGGTGCGCCGTGCTAGGGCAGGTCAATGCTAAAGTATGGGCGAGTTGCGATTGAATCGCGCGGTGAACATGGCCGCTCACGACGCGCACGACTTGGCGATGGCGCGCGATCACATCTGCTAGCTCGTCACCGTTGCGTAACTTGAGATCATCCATGTGTCGAATGCCGGTGTTAAAAGGTGGATGGTGGACGAACACCAACGTGGCGTGATCAGGGCGCTCACGCAAGCGGGCGTCCAGCCACGCTAGTCGCTCGGCGCAAAGCTCCCCGCCCGTGTGTTGCGGAATGACGCTATCCAGTCCAATTAGCCGCACCGGAAAATCATCAATCGCGTATTGCAGAAAGCCGGACTTGGGTAGGTAATTGTGATCGGCAAAGACATGTCGCAACATGTCGCGATCATCGTGATTCCCCGCAATGATATAAATCGGCATCGTCAGTGGAGTAAGCAACGTGAGCAACAGCCGATACTCCGCTTCACTGCCGTGTTCAACCAGGTCGCCCGTTATTAAGAGCACGTCGGGTTGTGGGTTGAGCGCGAGGAGTTTTTCCACGGCCTGAGCGGCGAACTGATTCGTATCAACGCGCCGTTGCAACAGCGTGCCCGGTGGCATGATGTGCAAGTCGGTGATCTGGGCAATGATCATGTTGCGATGTCCGCAGGTTAAGAAATTAAAGCTATCGTGTCGAAGCGAAGATTTAACAAGTGTAACCCTAGCCATTTTCGAGCACAAATTCAGTTGGCCTTTCGACTTGCAATCTGAATAGTTAAGTTTTATGATTCGTCGATACGTCTAAACGCATAGACCAATTACGAATTCAAGATGCTGAAGAATAAAGCAAAGCTTGCCGGGCCCGCGGGTGCATTTCGCGCCTGTTTGCCGTTGTTTCAGGCCTTTGGCGATACCGGACGGCAAGACATTATCTTGCTGTTGGCGGAAGTAGAGGCGATGAACGTGAACCAGATCGCCGACCGGCTGACGCTGGCCCGCCCGACGATTTCCCACCACCTCAAGACACTGCTCACCGCCGGTATCGTTACCCTGGAGCACCGTGGCACCGAAAATCTGTATTCGCTGACCATTGATGAGGCGGTGGCCCTGCTGAAGTCGCTGATCGTGGCAGTTGAAACATCCTGTGGGTAGGTCGATATATTTTTCTTGATGGTCGATAAGTCTAAACACATAAACGTAATTATCTGATCACTTTACAGCCGGAGATACCATGTATTCATTGCGAGTAAACGGAACAGTCCAGCAAGTCGATGCTGAGCCTGAAACACCGCTGTTATGGGTGCTACGCGATAGCATCGGTTTAACGGGGACTAAGTTCGGTTGCGGTATAGCGGTGTGTGGCGCGTGCACCGTGCATGTCAATGGTTTCCCGGCGCGATCGTGCCTCATGCCCGTGAGTGCCGTGGGCGATGCGGAGATTACGACGATCGAAGGGCTAGGCGCAAAGCAGATTCATCGTGTGCAGCAAGCTTGGATTGATCATCAAGTGCCGCAATGTGGCTATTGCCAGTCGGGCATGATCATGGCCGTGGCGGGATTATTGCAACGTGCACCTAATGCAAGCGACGACGAGATCGACGAATCCATTACCAACATTTGCCGCTGTGGAACCTATCCACGCATACGCAAAGCGATCCGTTCCCTGCGCAATGA
>JBDSJK010000217.1:0-5031 GCA_039917535.1 Burkholderiales bacterium | reverse complement strand
ATTTCTTTTTCATCCAGTTGGGTGAGAGTGCCGTCGTCGACCAACAGTTCCCCGCCGATCCAGACGTGGCTTACGTGCTCACGCCCGGCCGCGTAAACCAAATGGGAGACGACATCGTAGCAGGGCGTCGTGGCCACGTTTGATAAATCAAGCGCGACGATATCGGCGATTTTTCCAACTTCAAGCGAACCGATTTCGCCATCGAGACCGAGGGCTTTCGCGGGCATTAGCGTGGCCATGGCGAGTGCTTGATGGGCAGGCAGCACGTCGGCTTGATTGGCGACACCTTTGGCCAGCAAAGCGGCGAGGCGCATCTCGGCGAACAGATCAAGCCGGTTGTTGCTCGCAGCACCGTCGGTGCCTAGCCCAACATTTACGCCGGCTTTTAGTAGTTCAGCAACCGGCGCGAACCCGCTTGCTAGCTTGAGATTCGACGCGGGACAGTGAGCCACGTGGCAACCATGCTGCGCGAGGAGGTCGATTTCTTCCGGTGTGAGATGAACCGCATGGACAGCGATCAGACTAGGCCCCAGCAAACCCAGGCGCGCCAGACGTTCCATGGGGCGCACGCCGTATTGCGTCAAGCTCTGGCGGATCTCGTCCTGGGTTTCATGGACGTGCATGTGGATCGGCAGATTGAGTTGCTCGGCGTAGGTCAGCACTTTTGCAAAACTGGCATCCGACACGGTATAAGGCGCGTGGGGCGCAAGGCAAAACCTGAGTAGGGGCTCATCGCGAAATTCGTCTCGCGTTGTCAGGCCACGGTGCAGATACGCGTCGGCATCGCCCGCGTAGGCCGACGGGAATTCAAGTACGATTATGCCCAGCACCGCGCGCATCTTAGACTGCAGGCTTGCTCGCGCGGTGGCTTCGGGAAAGAAATACATATCGTTGAAACAAGTAATACCGGACTTCAACATTTCAGCGCACGCAAGCAACGTCCCGTCGTAAACAAAATCATCAGAGACGTGCGCTGCCTCGGCGGGCCAGATTCGTTGCTGTAACCAACTCATTAGCGGCAGATCGTCGGCGAGACCGCGCAGCAGCGTCATTGCGGCGTGGCTATGGACATTCACTAAACCCGGAATCAGTGCATGATGGGGCAGACTGATACGGCGCTTGGGCTGGTAACGTTCGTTGGCTTCAATGGTCGGCATTAGCGCAGCGATGCGCCCAGCGTCGATGGCTAGGCTGTAGTTATCCAGCGTCGTCTGAGTTGGCACAACCGGCACCAGGCTGGCCGCGTCTATTAAGGTATCGATAGCAATTTTCATGGCGGACAAGTCGAAAAAAAACCCCGCACTGGGCGGGGTTTGATTGTAACGAGTTTTGCTTACTTGTGCTTTACGCCGTGAATCTCAACATCCACACGACGATTGGGCTGCAAGCAGGCAATCAATTTCTTAGTGGGCTTGTTGCCTTGGCACTGCACAACCGGCTCACGCTCGCCACGACCACTGTTGGTGAGCTTGCTCGCGTCAACGCCCTTCTTGACCAGGTAATTCTTCACGGTTTTAGAACGACGCTCCGACAGACGCTGGTTGTAAGCATCGGAGCCCAGGCGGTCAGTGTGACCGGTGAGCTTAATGCTTTCCAGGGTGTCTTTGATGTAACTATTGATTTTGTCTGCCACATCGTCAAGTTTTTCGCGCCCACCGGGAAGAATATCTTTTTCGCGATACTTATCGAACTTAAACAACACGTCCGCTGAAAGACTAATCTTCTCGTTTTCCGGTGCGGGAACGGTGCCCGGCTTTGCTTTCGGCATTTGCACATTACCTTGCGGTGCAGCGCTGTCGCCTTGAGGAGCCGTATTACGAACCGTGCCAGGAACAGCAGCAGGCGGCGCTGTGGGCGCTGCAGCTATGGCGCCACCCTGCGGACGAACCGGAGGAGGTACGTCCATTGCTTCGTCGTTACGATTACGCGCAGCTATCGGCGGAGCCGGTATAGCAGGTGGTGTGGGCGACGGTTTCAACTCGGAATCGCCACCGCCAGGGACTGCAGCCATATCTTGCGGCATACCGTCTTCCATCAACGCACCCCGAGCACGGCGAGCGCGAGGGGGACGGGCCGGCAAGCCGCTGTCATTCGCTCCTGTGTCGTCCATCATGGCGATTGCTTCAGGGGCATCACCCACGCCAATCGGACTAGTGTTACGAACCGTACCGGGAACTGAAACCGGCGGTGCGGCCGGAGCAGCCTTGGCCATTGCCGTTGCGGCCTGCGTATCGTCGACCAAAGCGCCAGGAGCGCGGCGAGCGCGTGCGCCACGGGCTGGCGAATCGCTGCCCATTTCTTCGCTGGCGCCTTGCGCGGCACTATCTCCGCTGGGGCTAGTATCGCGAACTGTGCCAGGAACCGAAGCAGCTGGTGCGGCGGGAACCGCCTTCGCCATCGCCTTGGGCTCCTCTGCTGCCGGCGCAGCTGGTGCAGCAGGCGCAGCTGGTGCAGCCGCTGGTGCTGCTGCTGTCTTAGCTGGGGCTTGGTACTCGCATTCTGCAGGGTGATCTGGGCTATTAGCGGAATAGCCGAGGTTCACGCAACCGCCAAAGCCGGTGTGGACAGCCCTTTTCTGTCCGTCTGCCAGGTGGCCGTGGGTTGCTTCGCCGATTTGGTGGTTACCCAACGCCGTGCTTGCGCCCGCTGCCGCAACCGCTGCGGCAGGCATTGCGGCTTTCTTGTCAGCGGCCATTTCATTCCTGCCGGCCATGGCGGCAGGTGCTGCAGCCGTGGTCGTTGCGCCGGCCTCACAGCCACCGCTGCTACCACTGGTGGATTCCAAACATCCACCCGCGCCGGCGTGGACGGTCTGTCCATTGCCGTCTTTAACATTGGGCACAGAATTGGCGCCGGATGCTTTCGCGGCGGTCGTCGTTGCGACGGTTTTAGCAGTGACCGTTGCTCCCGCAGCACCAGCGGCAGGCATAGCATCCTTCTTTTCCGCCATCATTTCTTTCTTTTCGGCCATTGCTGCTGGCGCGGCGGCGGTAACAGCGGCTTTGCCGCAACCACCTAAGGAACCGCTGGTCTCAACACAATCGCCAAAACTTGAACGCACGGCATTGCCACTACCGTCCTTCAGCGCACTAAAATCGTGCGCAAGAACGCCGTAGCTTACGGCAAGCCCTGCCGCGATACCGGCACATATGGCCCCTAACCGTAGTCTCTTCATATTTCACTCCCGAAAATTAAAAGCAGCTATCTAAAACTGTTGGAAACTCTGATTCACACTTGCTGTGTGCGCCCTGAACGAATCAGACCATGCCGTAATAATACACCCAAAAGACACGGCTCCTTCGAGCTCGAACATCAATTGCGGGCCGCCAACACAACGATGATCCCGAAATTCGGCTAACTTACGACAATAACCCTGTGTTAATCCTACCCTATTGGGATTTGGCAAGGAAAGCGAAACCTTGCTCGGGCTGGTGCTGCGAGGGTGATCATGGTACTATTGTTGCAATTCTGCAACACCATTTTCAACCCTAAAACAACGCAACTTTCGCCTCGATTCATGGATCAATTCGCCAAAGAAACCATCCCAGTCAGCCTGGAGGAGGAAATGCGCCGTTCCTACCTCGATTACGCCATGAGCGTGATTGTCGGTCGCGCTTTGCCCGATGTCCGCGATGGACTGAAGCCGGTGCATCGTCGCGTTATGTTCGCGATGTATGAATCGAACAATGTCTGGAATCGGCCATTCGTCAAATGTGCCCGCATTGTCGGCGAAGTGATGGGTAAGTTCCACCCCCACGGTGACAACGCGATTTACGATGCGCTGGTGCGCATGGCGCAGGTTTTTTCGCTGCGTTACCCGCTCATCGACGGTCAGGGTAATTTCGGTTCCGTCGATGGCGATAATGCCGCCGCAATGCGTTACACCGAATGTCGCTTAGCGAAGATTTCATCGGAGCTCATGGCCGATATCGACAAAGAAACCGTCGATTTTGTGTCTAATTACGATGGGAAGGAGCGGGAGCCGTCGGTTTTACCTTCGCGTATCCCGAATCTGTTACTAAACGGGTCCAGCGGCATCGCCGTGGGTATGGCCACCAATATGCCACCCCATAATCTGCAGGAGGTGGTCGACGGCTGCGTTGCGCTGCTCAACAATCCCGAGTTGAGCGTCGATGACCTAATCGCGATCATCCCCGCCCCGGATTTTCCCACCGCCGGAATTATTTACGGTATCGAGGGCGTGCGCGAGGGCTACCGCACCGGCCGCGGCCGTGTGGTCATGCGTGCCCGCTGTCACTTTGAGGATATCGATAAGGTCGGCGGTCGCCAGGCCATTATCATTGATGAGCTGCCCTACCAAGTTAACAAAGCCAATCTATTGATTCGCATCGGGGAACTGGTACGCGAGAAGAAGGTTGAAGGTATTTCCGACTTGCGCGATGAGTCCGACAAGTCGGGCATGCGTGTGGTGATTGAGTTGAAACGCGGCGAAGTGTCGGAAATTGTGCTCAACAATCTGTACAAACACACGCCGATGCAAGATACCTTCGGCATGAATATGGTCGCGCTGGTCGACGGTCAGCCACGGCTTCTCAGCCTGAAGCAAATTCTCGAGGCATTCCTGCGCCATCGCCGCGAAGTGGTCACGCGGCGCACGGTCTTTGAGCTACGCAAGGCGCGGGAGCGGGGCCATATTTTGGAGGGCCTCGCCGTTGCGTTATCAAACGTCGATGAAATTATTGCTTTGATCAAAAGCTCCGAAACCCCCGCCATCGCTAAGGAAAAGTTAATGGGGCGGTTGTGGCGCTCCACCCTGGTGGAAGAAATGCTGGGCCGCTCTTCGGCCGACAGCTCCCGGCCGGATAATTTGGCGTCGGAATTCGGCTTGCAGCAGGATAGCAATGCGGGCTACCGCCTGTCGGAAATCCAGGCACAGCGCATTCTGGAAATGCAGTTGCAGCGCCTGACTAATCTGGAACAGGACAAGATCGTTCAAGAGTATCGCGAAGTGATGGATCAGATTGTGGATTTGCTGGACATTTTAGGTAGCCCGGCGCGCATTAGCATTAT
>JBDSJK010000216.1:0-3259 GCA_039917535.1 Burkholderiales bacterium | reverse complement strand
CGCCAGCAGAAATCCGAAATGTTCGCTGTGTACGCCGCGTCTACCACCGCTCGTGAAACGCGTCGCGGCTGGCGCGCTGAGCATGGCGTCGGTCAACCAGCTTGCAACTTCCTCACGCCAAGGGGCTTCCAAACTCGCCAGTGCAATCGCGACACCCGCGCTAACCAGTTCATTGTCGCTGGACAGGTCAACAAACATCTCTGCGGTGTATGGCCAAAGCTCGTCCATAGCAGCTTGCGCGCGGCGATGGGAGTCTTCCGTGCCGTCGCCCAAGCGGATCAACCACTCGCCGCTGTGACGTAGGTGATAGCGCGATTCCTTGATTGACTTTGCGGCAATAGCTGCCAGCTCGGTATCGCGTGATTGACTCAACTCTTGCCACAGTTGGCACTGATAGGCGCTGAACAAAACATTGCGCACAATGGTGAAAGCGAAATCGCCGTTCGGCAATTCGAGCAAGGTGAAATTCATAAATTGGTTTGCTTCTCGCAGATAGGCCAGCGCGTCTTCATCTCGCCCCTGCCCTTCAAGCAACGCAGCATGGCTAAGCAACAAACGTGATTGACCAATGAGATCCAGCGCGATATTCGCCAGCGCAATGTCTTCTTCCAACACCGGGCCGTGACCGCACCATTCCGACAATCGCTGACCAAGGATCAGCGCGTTGTCACCCAGATGAAGCACATATTCAAAGTGAGCATTTTTCGTTTCGTTAACCATGTTTTCTCGATTGTCATCCTGAGCGAAGAGAAGGATCTGCTTTTCGCCGTTAAAAAACAAACCAGATTCTTCAGCAAACTACACTTCAGAATGACAAGGTTCACATATTCTTCAATTCATCGGGCAATTCATAAAACGTCGGATGTCGATAGACTTTGTCTTCCATCGGCCCAAACAATTCGCCTTCGTTATCGGGATCGGATGCAGTAATTGCCGCCGACAGCACCACCCAAATGCTCACCCCTTCTTGCCGTCGTGTGTAAACGTCACGCGCCATCTGCACGGCCATGGGCGCATCGGCCGCGTGGAGACTGCCGACGTGCTTATGATCCAAGCCTCGTTTGCTGCGGATGAAGACTTCGAATAATGGCCATTCCTGTTGATTCATATTGTCTCCTGGCTTAGCGGATTACTACTTGCACTTTGCTTTTCACGGAATTCGCGATAAAACATTCTTCATGTGCCGCATGATGAAGTTGCTCAATGTCTGACGCGTTCGGCTGTAGATCGCCCGCAAATATCGCCTTGGGATAAAGCGAAACTTCAGTCATCGCGAGCTTGCCGCTCTCATTGCGCGCCATGACACCCTCTGCACTGTCTTCGTATTGCTCAACCACAAAGCCGCGCTTTGCGGCTAGATGCAAAAACCATAACATGTGGCAACTCGATAGTGACGCGACGAATGCTTCTTCCGGATCGATCGCTTCGGCGCTGGAATAGGGAACGGGCACGACGTGAGGCGATGACGAGGCAGTAACCACTGCGCCACCATCGAAAGCCCAAGTATGAACGCGACTGTATTTATTGCCGGTAAAACGATCTTCGCCGCGAGACCAACGTATCTTTGCCGTGTATGTTGTCATGATATGGGGTGAACTACGCAGCCGTTTGTAACGTGCGTTGCTGTTGCTTGTCGGCATAGGCCATCGCCGCATCCCGCACCCACCGCCCGTCTTCATAGGCCCGCACTCTGGCCGCGAGCCGTTCGCGATTGCACGGGCCATCGCCATTCACCACCGCCCAAAATTCATCCCACACGATAGGGCTGAAGTCATAATGGCGCCGTTCTGCATTCCATTTGAGATGGGTGTCCGGAATATTCAGCCCCAATAGCTCGGCCTGTGGCACGGTTGCGTCAATGAATTTTTGGCGCAGGTCATCGTTGGAAATCCGCTTAATGCGCCAGCGGGTGCTTTGCGCCGAATTCGGCGAGTGGCTGTCATCGGGGCCGAACATCATCAGCGTCGGCCACCACCAGCGATTCAGCGCGTCCTGCGCCATGGCCATTTGCGCCACGGTGCCACGGCACAATCTCAACATAATGTCGAAGCCTTGACGTTGATGGAAACTTTCTTCCTTGCAAATGCGGATCATCGCGCGCGCGTAAGGCCCGTATGAACAACGACACAGCGGCACCTGATTCATAATCGCCGCACCGTCCACCAGCCAACCGATGGTGCCCATGTCCGCCCAAGTCAGCGTCGGATAGTTGAAGATGGATGAATATTTCGCCTTGCCCGAATGTAGCGCGTCGATCATCTGATCCCGCGAGGTACCCAAGGTTTCCGCCGCTGCGTAGAGGTACAAACCGTGGCCACCCTCGTCCTGCACTTTTGCCAACAGTATCGCCTTGCGTTTCAAACTCGGCGCCCGGGTGATCCAATTGCCTTCCGGTAACATGCCGACAATTTCCGAATGGGCATGTTGCGAAATTTGCCGCACTAACGTTTTGCGATAAGCCTCGGGCATCCAATCCTTGGGCTCGATCTTTTGCCCCGCGGCAACCTTGGCATTGAAACGTGCCTCTTGCTCGGAAGCCGTCACCTTGGGTAATTCGACATTGCCCGGCAAATCCATGCTTTGTGTGTACATGTTTGCTAAACCGTATTTGAGAGTTTCAATTGTATTACCGACCGTCCGGTCGGTCAATTAAATGATGCATAAACATACACTTCAGTCCCACCAGCGATTCCGTATAATAGCGGCTGCGCAATCACAATTCTGAATAGGATATACACAATGAAGAACTGGCTTCGTCCTGCCTGGCTACTCGTTCCCATCGCCCTAGCCTGCGGTGCCACCACGTCCGCACTTGCGGCCGATACGATCAAGATAGGCATCGTCACGTTTCTGTCGGGCCCTGCGGCTGGACCATTCGGCATCCCGGCGAAAAATTCCGCCGAGATCATGGTCGATGCGCTTAACAACGCCAAGGTGCCCGGCAGCGGCACTAAGAAAGGCTTTGGCGGCACGCCGGTCGAAATCGTGATTATCGACGAAGCCGGCGGCACCACGAAGCAAGTGGAGGAATATCGCAACCTCGTGCAGCGTCAAAATGTGGATATGGTAATTGGCTATATTTCCAGCGGCGATTGTTTGGCGGTCGCGCCCGTTGCGGAATAATTGAAAAAATTCACGGTGCTGTTCGACTGCGGGACGCCGCGCGTGTTTGAAGAGGCGAGTTACAAATATGTGTTTCGCACCGGTGCCCACGGCGCCATGGACAATATCGGCGCTGCGCTGTACCTCACGGAAAAAA
>JBDSJK010000215.1:0-9908 GCA_039917535.1 Burkholderiales bacterium | reverse complement strand
GGGCGAATCTTTGTGGAGGGCACTGGCCGTGGGTTTATTTGTCGCGATGTCTTGCGCATCATGCAATTCGCCGCGTTCATCAAACGGATCACGGTCGAATTCGGGCTCGATATCCTCAGGTAGCCGCTCTGGCAGCGACCCGAGGGGTAGGCGATAGCCTAGCGGGGAATCGCCTGGCAACAAGTAAAGCCGCTCACGTTTGAGCGGCCAGCGCGAGCTATCCCAGTGCGTGTCGGCAGTATTAGCACCAGCCGATTCCAGGGCTTGAAGCGGCAACACGAAGCCCGCCGCCTGATCCAGGCCGCGGTCGAGCAATTTTGCGAGTCGGGAGCGCTCATCATAGTCTTTCATGGGCACTGCAAGCGGATCCAGATTCACCGGCAGATTAGCCTCTAACTGAATAGCGGATAGCGGATCTTCGAAGGCGGCGATGACATAGCGTGGTGAGAATCCCAGCGCGTCGGCGAGTGCGGCGACGAATAGTTCCGCCTCCACTAGCGAGATTTCCCGCCCAGCGTCTTCACGCGCAATCAACGTGGTATCACGCCACACGGCTTTGCCGTCAGCGCGCCAATACATACCTAGCGCCCAACGCGGTAGCGGCTCGCCCGGATACCATTTACCCTGACCATAAAACATCACGCCTCCCGGGGCATGGAGTGTCTTGAGTCGCCAAGCCAACGCTTCGGCAAGCTGCCATTTTTTTTCCGACAGCGCGGTGTAATTCCATTCCGCACCCTCCATGTCGTCGATCGACAAGAAAGTGGGTTCGCCGCCTTGGGTCAGCCGTACATCCTGCGCTTTCAACTCGGCATCGACCTGCTGGCCAACGGCTTCGATCGCTGCCCACTGCACTTCGGTGTAGGGCTTGGTTACACGCGGGTCTTCATGGATACGCATAACGCTCATGCTGACGTCGAATGTCGTCTCGCAGACGTCTGTGGTGCCTGATATCGGCGCCGCGCTGGATGGAAATGCGGTGCAGGCGAGCGGGATATGGCCCTCTCCTGCCATGAGCCCCGATGTCGGATCCAAGCCGACCCAGCCCGCGCCGGGCAGGTAAACTTCGGCCCAGGCATGTAGATCGGTGAAATCCTTGTTGGGTCCGGCGGGACCATCAATGGATTTGACATCAGCGGTGAGTTGAATCAGGTAACCAGACACAAAACGCGCGGCCAAACCGAGGTGGCGCAAAATCTGCACTAGCAGCCAGCCGGAATCTCGGCAGGAGCCAGAACCTAGCCCCAGTGTTTCGTCCGGCGCTTGCACACCGGGTTCCCTTCGCATCAAGTACCTAACCTCGCCTTGCAGCTTTTGATTGATCAACACCAGAAAATCGACGATGTCGCCACCCGCGACATAACCACCCGCGCGGAAACGATTAAGCCATGCCTGCAACAGTAGGCCAGGTGTTTCCTTCTCCAGATAGGGCGCCAACTCGGCGGCAAGCTGAGCCGGATACTCAAAGGGAAATTTTTCCGCATAGGGTTCGACGAAAAAATCAAACGGGTTGATCACCGTCATATCGGCAACCAAATCTACAGTAACGTTGAGTTCCCTAGCTTTGTCGGGAAACACCAGACGTGCGATGTAATTTCCGTAGGCGTCTTGCTGCCAATTGACAAAGTGTTTATCGGGAGCGATGTGCAGCGAATAGCTGAGAATAGGCGTACGGCAATGCGGAGCGGGACGCAAACGGATTTCGTGCGGCGCGATACCGACCAGTCGGTCGAAGTGATAATAGGTTTTGTGATGTAGCGCTATACGGATAGTCATGGTTTCTCAAAAAGAGTTATGCAGTCACCGGCTGTCTAAGCCGGTTGTGGCGTCCGCCGCGTGGCGCAAACAAACTACAGATAGGTGGGCGCCAGGAAATGGCGGTTGATTTCGCTGTCAAGTACAGCAAGCCGGTCGAGAAAATCCATCAAATATTCATGCAAGCCTTGTTCGATTATGCGCTCGGTTCGTCCATAGTGAAGTTGTGCATGGATTTCACCCGCGAGCCGCTCCGGTTCCAGCGAGACGGAGTCACACAGTTCCTTGAGGATGTGATAGATGTCGTTTAGGCAGGCGTGCAACGAACGCGGAATATCATCGCGTAGAATGAGCAATTCGGCGACCCGTATCGGCGTAATCGCATCACGGTAGATTTTACGATATGACTCGAAGGATCCTACGGAACGCAGCAGCGCGCCCCATTGGTAATAATCGACCGCGCCGCCAACATCTTCAACACTCGGGAGCAAGGTGTGATATTTCACATCGAGGATACGCGCGGTATTGTCGGCGCGCTCGAGAAATTGTGGCAAGCGGATGAAGCGATAGGCTTCATCGCGCAGCATAGTGCCGAAAGTGACGCCGCGAAACAATTGCGAACGAGTTTTCACCCACTCAAAAAATTCTGACACGCCCCGATTATGAATATGGCTAAAAGTCATAACGCGCATCTCTAACCAAGTAGCGTTCAAGCATTCCCACATCTCTGAACTGATGGCACCTCGCTGGGCGCGGCCATTCTCACGCGCCAGTTTCAAACAAGAAACGATGCTGGAAGGATTGCTCACTTCAAACACCATGTAACTCAGCACGTCGTCGATGGTGATCTTGGCGTTGTGCTCATAATAGGGGATCACCATTCCGGTGATCACTAACGGCACCACCCAGGGTTCCGCCCACTCCTGGCCCGGCTCCAATACTTGATAAGGCAGCAACGACATACGATAGGTCACGTCCAGCATGCGCGCCACGTTTTCCGCGCGCTCCATGTGGCGCGACATCCAAAACAAATCGTTCGCGGTGCGGCTTAGCATGGTGCGTTCATTGTTCCAACACCCAGGTATCTTTTGTGCCGCCACCTTGGGACGAATTCACTACAAGTGACCCTTCTTTTAGCGCGACACGGGTGAGCCCGCCCGGCACCATGCGTACCGACTTGCCAAAGAGGATAAAGGGCCGCAGGTCGATATGGCGTGGCGCGATTCCTGCATCGACATACGTCGGACAGGTGGACAAGCTAAGAGTTGGCTGGGCAATGTACTTTTCCGGGTTTTGCAAGATACGTTCGCGAAAATCGTCCCGTTGTGCAGCGGTAGCGGCAGGACCTACCAGCATGCCGTAGCCGCCCGAACCATGGACCTCTTTCACCACCAGCTCATGTAAGTGGGCGAGCACGTAATTGAGATCATCCTTTTTATGTAGTTCATAGGTTGGCACATTATTGAGAATTGGCTGCTCGTTCAGATAAAACTGAATCATCGCCGGTACATAAGGGTAAATCGATTTATCGTCAGCAACGCCGGTGCCGATGGCATTTGCAAGCGTCACTTTCCCAGCGCGATAGGATTCCATCAGTCCGGCAACACCAAGCATGGAGTTGGCGCGAAATACCTGGGGATCGAGAAAGTCATCATCGACGCGGCGATAGATCACATCGATCCGTTTAGGCCCGCGGGTGGTGCGCATATAGACAAAACCGTCCTTCACGAACAGGTCCTGACCTTCTACCAGTTCAATGCCCATTTGCTGGGCAAGAAAAGTATGCTCGAAGTAAGCGCTGTTGTAGGCGCCGGGCGTGAGTAACACCACGGTCGGGTCTGACACACCCTCTGGCGCCACGGCACGCAGCGTTTCCAGCAATAAATCAGGGTAATGGTCGATTGGCGCGACGGCGTGCTGCGCAAACAATTCCGGAAATAACCGCATCATCATTTTTCGGTCTTCCAGCATGTAGGACACGCCGGACGGCACGCGCAAATTGTCCTCGAGGACGTAAAATTCACCGGCGCCGGCGCGGACGATGTCGATACCCGCTATGTGCGCATAAACGCCTTGCGGCACTTCCAGGCCTTGCATCACCGGACGGTATTGGCTGTTATGTAAGACACGATTCGGCGGAATCAAACCCTCGCGTAGGATTTCCTGACCATGATAGATATCATGCAGGAACATATTCAACGCCTTAATGCGCTGGCGCAGGCCTTGCTGCAGTACCTGCCATTCGCTCGCGGGAATGATGCGGGGCACGATATCAAAAGGAATTGTGCGCTCTGTGCCCGCCTCTTCACCGTAGACTGCGAAAGTAATGCCAACGCGGTGAAACGCTACTTCCGCTTCGGTGCGTTTTTGTGCAATGCGCTCGCTTGATATGGCCTGCAGCCAGCGATCGTAAGTTACGTAATGCTGCCTCACGCATCTATCAGGGAGGTGCATTTCGTCGTATATTCCAGCCATTTTTTGTATCGATCGCAATCGTTGCCTATAACTTCAGCAAGCGTTATGCCAGACTTTGATCGCTTGACGAAAGCCACACCAGCAGCGGTGTTCAGACCAACAACCTACCAGATATACAAACCCTAATCTCGTTTGATGCACCAATCTAGCGCATGATGCATTGCTTGGGTGCATACCGCCCAGCTAATAGGTATGACATGTCTAGATAGTAACGTGTTTTGTTCGTATTGAAGCAGTGGATGTGAAACCTATCATAGAGGCCATGCGTACTGGATCGCAGCCGCGTTGTAGTTCCTTGCGGCGCCCGGAAAGGATGCCTTATGTAGGCTCCAGCTGAGCAGGAACTCCAAGCGTCAAAAGTGCTTGCACATGAAAAGTAATGTGATATTTTAACTATGTTACATTAATAAAAATTGTTAAATATATGTTTATATTCTATATAGTGTCTTATTTTATGTATTTCTTGGTTGCCAGTTTGGTCGTGGCCTCATTGCTATCCGCTTTACCGACACGCGCAGAGAATGACCGTCGGCGTGAGTGATTGGCCGAGATGGGTGGCTCGGTACATCGCGGAGAAGAAACGACTCTTTCAGAAAAATAATGTAGCGGTAAAACTAATCTGGTATGACGACTATACCCAGTCGTTGGACGATTTTTCGGCTGGGAAGCTCGACGCAAACGGGCAGACCTGGAGCGATACATTGATCGGTCGCGCTAAAGGTGGTGCGGTAAGACCGTTATGCTTTTCGATTACTCCGCGCAGTTAATGAGCAAAATCGCCACACTACAGGATCGCAGTGGTGCGAAAGCATACGAAGCGGCCTCCGCGGGGCGGCAACTCGCGACAACAATCATTTCGTTACTTAGTGAGGCAGTGCTCGTCATCGGGACAATCTCAGCTTGGCTCGTGACGCGAGCCGTAACAAAGCCGCCAGACGAGGCCGTGGCGGCAGCCGACCTAGTTGGGCACGGAGATCTGCGCCAGACCATCGCGTTCGCCGGCCGCAGTAAGACAGGCAATGTGTTGCACGCGCTGCAGAGCATGAGCGGCAAACGGGCGCGAGTGGTGAGCAACGAGCGTTCCACGGCAAGTGAACTGAATTTGGTATCCGAAGAGGTGCGCGGCGGGGCCCTCGAACTGAGTTCGCGCAACAAGTAAACCGCACCCAGCCTGGAGGAGACGGCTGCGAATATGGAGGAGCTAAGCACGACTGTGGCACAAAATGCGGAGTATGCCGGGCTAATCGTTGCTGAACTTTCGGCAAAGCTCCAGGGCGGTCAGAATCAGGAGATCACGCTCGCGCTGAACCTTCAACTCAGCCAGGTACTGAAACGCGAGACGGATAGCCTTCTGCCATGCAATATTCGCCTCTCCCTAGCGTTCCACAAGTCTGGAGTTGACCGACTCGACGACTTTCACCAAGCCCTTTACGGCAAACTAATAAAAAGTGACTGGGAAAATTGCTTCTCCCTCCGGCTTAGATTTCCGTAGCGACAATTTCAAGATCGCCATAGAATAGCAAAAGCAGTGTTGGTTAAAGCACCCGTCAATGCCGAGGTGCGACGACACGGCCAAGCCGCGGAATTTGGAGGAGGGCCAAGTGAGAACCAGGTATCTACCGATTCAACTCATACTCGTGGGTCTTATCGCGAGCAGCACCAGAGCGGGGGCGCAAACCCTGCGAACTGATGTCGATCCGCTTGCCCAGCCTCAGGAAGTTCAATCCCTAGACACCGAAGTAATCACCGCGTATCGCGTACCGATTGAACTGCGCGAAACCACGCAGGGCGTCAGTATCATCAACGAGAAGGAAATCGCGGTGCGCAATCCGGCGTCGGCGATTGATCTGCTGCAGCAGTTGCCGGGAGTGCAGGTCGATCGCGTCGGCAACGCCAGCGGATTGTCTAGCATCTATATCCGCGGTAGTGAGGCTAATCACGTTTTGGTGTTGATTGACGGCGTACGAGTTTCGGATCCAACCAATACCCGCGGCGGTGGTTTTGATTTTTCGGCGCTGGACCCCCACAGCGTTGAACGTATTGAGGTGATACGCGGTGCGGGGTCGGCGCTCTATGGCGCCGATGCGTTGGGCGGGATTATCAACATTGTAACCAAGCGCGGTAAAGCAGATGGTTTACATGGCTCTATCTCGGGCGCGCTCGGTGGACAGGGTTATCGCCAAGCGCAGGGCTCCTTGTCGGGCGGATCCCAGACGATTCAATATAGGCTCAACGCCTCGCTTCTCAAGGACGGGAAAAAGAGCGACGGAGGTGATCTCGATTTGGCTTCGTTTTCGGGCTCCCTCGCTTTTCAGCCCACGGACAAGACTGACATTCGCGTGTATGCGCGGCGTAATGACCGTAAGAGCAACGAATTCCCCGAGTTCAGCGGTGGCGTTTTATTCGCTGAGAATCGAACGCTGGAAATCCGTGATGCGACGGAGAGCATTTATGGTGTAGACGCTGCATACGACCCTGTCGATGCCGTGCAGTTAAACCTGAAGCTTGGACGTTTTACGCGTCTGGAAGACAAACACACGCCGCAGATTCCGTTCGGTCCTGGCGCGCCCAATTTCGTGCCGGATACGACCACACACGTCGATTTGGTGCGGGATTCCACGCTCATCAGTGCCGACGTCAAATTGCCGTGGGATTCAAATCTCACGTTGGGCTTAGAACACCTCCGTGAAATAGGCGAGAACAAAGGCGTGCTAATCATCCCGGGATTCTTCCTGTCGCCTCCGCTTCCATTTGACGTGCCTAGCCCGACCGACTTCGATCTGACGCGCACGACCACTTCCCCTTTTGTGGAACTAAAAATAAAACCGCTCGACCAACTCGTTTTACTTCTTGGCCTGCGCAGCGACTCTATTCGCGACGCGGGTTCGAAGGCAAACGCTTTTGGCGGTGCTCCGATCTCCATCTCAACCAAGCACTCGGCAACCAGTCCAAGCGCCGGCGTCCGCTATACTTTTTCTGGCTCGCAGACCACGATCAAGGGTAACTATGCGGAGGGTTTCAAACCGCCAAGCTTTTTCGCGTTGGGCGATCCCAATGTGGGCGATGCAACACTTAAACCCGAGAAAAGCCAGACGGCTGAAGTTGGGCTCGAACAGGGCTTCTGGGGCAAACGTGGCATGTTTATGGTATCGTTGTTTAGAACCCGCTTGCGTGATTTGATCGACTTTGTTGACGGCAGATTGCAAAACGTTAGCAACGTCAAATCCGACGGGGTAGAAACTGCATTGCGTTTGCAACCCTTGGACAAATTGTCGCTCGCAATCAATTATACCTACAACGACCTTAAGAACGCCGCTACCGGCAGCCCCCTCAAAAGCCGTCCCCGGCATCGCGCCGGATTGTCAGTCAATTACGCGCTCACCGAGGTCTGGCAGATCGGACTGAACGCAAGTTATGTTGGTAAAGTGTTCGATCAGGCTATCCCGACAGGCGATCGCTATTTAGATCCTTTCACGCTGGTGGACGTTGCGCTATCGTATCAGTGGAAACAACTGACCGCGACGTTCGCAATCGACAATCTGCTGAACGACAAGTATCAGCAATTTATTGGATTTGAGAATCCTGGAATTCGGGCCAGAGCAGGTATCGGCTATAGTTTTTGACTTAGCTTAGTGTCAGTCGCGTCGGGCTTCAGCCCGAAGTGACAGCAACCTAAGCAAAACTGCGACGACAATGAATTGCGGCACGAATTCGCTTAGGACTTCCATTAGATTATCGCTCTGTTCTTTGACCGCAATCATGCTCTTTGATTGCATATAAGCAATCGCTACCATCGCCGCGACACAAGCGAGCGAGACAATGGTGATGTGGAAGCCGTTTAATAGTAGATTGGCGACTACCAATACAATCACGAAGTTAACAATATTGATGGCTATTGGTTCGCTATTTGTTGCTGCCAGTCCGGCAATGAGCGCAAACAAACCCCACACGAGGACAATGCTGATCGGGCGCTCGTAGCCATTCTTCGTTAACCTGAGTAGGACGAACGCGACGAATGCGGTGCCGCCGTTGATGGCGAGCACTCGCATAAAATGCGCCAAGCTGATCTCTTCAGACAAGGCGAATATCGGCAGCGTGGCTACGGCTGCCACCAAGATGATCTTGAGTATGGTTTGTAGTGGGTTCGCGGAGGTCATAAAAAATGACAGAGCGATGTTGCCACCGCCCTGCGCGTTAGTCGCTGCTCTCCCATGGGCTAAGAGAGGGGAAGCCGTGAAATTTCCTCTTTGGTAAAGTCGACCACAAGTTAGGAAACTACTCTTTGGTGATTGTCCAAACGACTGCGGATTTCGGCGTCGTGTAGAACGGCGACTCCATCTGGTAATTCACATAAAGCTCGCCGTAATCCGCGACGTACATGGTCTTGCCATCCATGCTGAACTCGACATCGTTGGTGCGCTCAAACCCACCCCGGTTTTCCTTTTTCTGATAGGCATTGGGCCCTGGGCTCATGTTTTCGGCAAAAATCGACCACTTAATACCGGTCGGATTGAGGAATTCGATCTTGACGATCGCGGGCCACATCGGGCGCAAGCTTTCCGGACCATTGTCGATGATGCCGAACACACCGGTAAAAATGGTGTCCGTCGCACCAAAGGCTTTGGGCGACCAAGCCAGCCCGTCCATGGGGTTATTGGTGTCCCACTCCATGACCGGATTGACATAGCCATTGGGGTTGGGGTTTGCGATGATCAACGGTGTGCCGCGTACGCCAATCGAATGGTCGATGAAGCGATAGGGCGGCAATGGCGGAATGAAGGGCTTGTCGCCAATGTTGAGCTGGGGGTTCGGGCGGGTCGGGTCAAACTTGTTGCCGCGATAGACCTCGGGGCCGAAGCGCTTGATGTCCACGAAGTTCATGCCTTCCTTGTCCGGGAAGCCGGCATCCTGACCTTTTTCGGTAAAGACGAAAAGCTTCTCGGAACCGTTGGCGACGCGGCGATTGCCCTTGTCGTTCATTCCGTTATCGCTAACCACCAGTGCGTTTTCGAAGCGAGAACCCTTCGGCCCGAAGGCAACGCCCGACGAATTGCGCAATCCCATCGCGTACACCTCCCAGTCATCGGTGGTGTAGCTGCTGTCGGCCTTAAGCTTGGCTCTGTGGATAGCGCCACCGCACGGTTTTTGCGCCTTGATCACTTGCCCGGGTTTAGACGGGGTCCCTTTGGGAAGATATGAACCCGTGAGATTACCTTGACTGTCTCGAATATTCAGTCCCGTGAGCACGATGTCCCGGCAGGGCGGATCACGCGGTAGCGCTGGAACGCCCGCGGGTGTGCGCTTTTCCCAATAGGGATCAATAGCATCGGTCCAACCATGGATGTCCGGGTCAGAATAGCCCGAGTTAGTCGGCGCACCGACCGCGTAATACAACCAACCGTCCCGGCACGTGATGCCGCCCAGTGCGTGGTCTCCGATGGGCACTTCATTCATGATCAGTTTAGGGGTGCCGTTGACGCCGTCGATTTCCCAAATACCGTAGCTATAGTCACCAACGTAAGTGCGGCCATTCTCCGCACAGTAGCCAAGCTCGTTCAGGGCAAAAGATTTGAACACGCCCAATCCGACGCTGTCGCGAATCAATTTACCGGACTTGTCGAAGATCTTAACGTGCGGCTTGTCGATGCCTTCTGGTGGAAAGCCGAACGTGTTACCCG